>NZ_CP172602.1:0-3187 GCF_044593955.1 Haloferax sp. S1W | reverse complement strand
AGGGGCTTGATAGGCACACATACCGGCCTATGCCGTATGTATGGCAAGTGGGTGTACCATAATTAATCAACTCTATGGAGAAGGGGGAGAGCCGAGGACTGAATCATACATGGGGGCGGCCTCGACGCCGCTAATATATCTCCAACAGCGCCTCAAATGACTCTCTCGCCCCCTCCTCTGTGGTCGGATTCTTCGCCCCTGCCGGTGGCTCCAGCCTGCCGAGGCGCCAGTCTCTCGCGGCTCTCATTCGTTTGCGTACGTTCGGCGGTGGATCGTTATGCTCCAGGTAGGCGCTCACGTCGAACACGTCAATCAGTACGCCCCCACACTCCTGTATCGGACAGTCGCCCATATCGTCGCTCTCACGGGCTTCCTCGCTCTCGCTCCCTTCTTCCTCAGTCACACCGGCCACCGCTTCCACCTCTCGCTTCAACGCCGACGTGACGCCTTCTGAGGGCTTCTGGTGTTGCCACGACTCTGTAGCGTCTTCGACGAACACGCTATTGGCGAGAGAGCCGTACCACGTCACTACCTGCTTTGTCGAATCCGCCGGGTAGCCCGTGTGAGATAGCAGGTACCGGAGCAGCCCGTATAGGTCGCGGTGGCTCTCGCCATCCCGCACCCCGTCGAACTTCTCTACCGACCGGATGAACACGTAATTCCAGTCGTCACCGTCTCCTGCCGGCTCCATATCCGCACCCGTCGAACCAAGGATATGGTAGTGCGGGGACCAGTAGGTATAGCGGGTAAGACCGCCTTCAACGTCATTTCGCAGCCATACCCAAATCCCGTAATCCGGGTCTTCTTGATCGTATCTCGCCTTCCCTTCCTCAGTCACACGGTAGGGGTGCGGAATCACCGTATATCCCCGCCAGCCCTTCTGCTCGGCTATCTCGGCGGCCTTCTTGCGTCCTTCCCAATACTGCCGTTCCGTCCGAATCTCGCCATCCGGCGGTGATACCACAGCATGAGCCGCTTGTCGACGGTGGTTCGGCGGCTGCGTATAGCGGAACGACTGAATCCGCACAGTCGCCCGCACAGCGGCTTTCTTCGCCCACGCACCCCAGCAGTCGGGGCAAGACCGCTTCCCGCACACGCGGCTGCTGAACGTCGTCTCTCCACACGTCTCACACACCGCCTCGGGGTACCACTCTCCGCAGCCCGCTCCCCTGTCACCGTACCCCGGCAGTCGCCACTCCGTCGTACCGAACGGCTCCGTCCCTTCCGGCCACGCACCTGGACCGTCGAGGTCTTCCCGAGCAGCTGCGGAGCGGGGAAGCGACCGGCTCCGCAGCTGCTCGGCTGGACGACGGTCTACCGGATAGGCCGGCGTTTCCCCGCTCATACCAAACCACCGGCTAAGCGCCTCTCTCCGTCAAATACCACGCTTCGGGGGGTACTTTCCCGCAAGTGCAAGATATAGACCGCACCGCGGCCACTACTCATGTCGCTGACCCCCTTCCGCTCCGAGTGCTCTAGCTACCTCTTGCCACCCTGCGGACGGCACCGCCTCCGCACCGCTCCGCCTCTCGTCTCGCTTCGCTACGCTTCGCTCTAGCGGCCCGGCTCCGGTTGCGAGGGGCAAGCCCCTCGGACCGCGGCTCCGACTCTCGGCTCGCTCGGGGCACTCGCTCGCCGTCTCGCTTCGCTCGACCGCGTCTCCGCTCTCCGGACCTTGCGGCGGTTGCGTAGTCAGCCGTTCCGCGTTGTCAGAAAGACTTAGGCGGACGGAAGGAGAAGGAACAGGCGAGGACGAATCCTTACCACAGGAATCTCGGCGGGCGGTCTTTGGTAGGGACACACCCGCCGAGGTCGTCCGTCGCCCGGCCCCTTCTGCCGGGCGTTCGTTCACGTTGTGAGTAACTTCTCTTTCTTGATACAGCATTGCCGTGGGGCGACTTCAATCCTTCTTCCACCGATGCATGGCCTAATTTCCGACTTTCACAAGAACCGGAAACATCGGGCCTTGTATGCGGGTTTTGACACCGCACATCAGTCTAAATCCACCTCGATTTTGACCGTTCACTTCCGACTTTCACGTGTTTACCGGACACCATTTTCACTGAGCCACCTCAGCAGATACAGGTGTGAATTAGTACCGCCCCCTGGCAAGCGCGAGGCCCACGAAGAAGAGGAAGATTGCAAGCACAATCATCACCGGCAGCAACTCCCACAACTCAGCCGCCCCACTACCCCACATCGACGTATCGACTGCGACGATTTCGGAAATCGCCATCGGCAGCAAAAACGCTGCCATCAGGCCAGCGACCACAACCGCCGCTCGTTGGCGCTCCCTGCGGTCGCTCTAACGGGCCGGCTGCGCGGTCGGGGGGCAAGCCCCCGCTCCGCGCCGTCGACGGCGGTCGCGGCGCCTCGGGGCGCTCGGCGCCGCTCCGCCGACCGCCGTCGACTCTCCGGCCCTCGCGCCATAAGACGGGCTAAGCGCGGCTCACACCGCCTCTCACGCCCAACCGACCACCCGGCTCGCCTTGCGTCGTTAACGCTAAGCGTCCGGAGACAGAAGGTGCAGGTGGTTAGGGCGGCACCTTCTGCCGTCTTTCGGCTTATCGCTGAGTCACCTCCATGTCCTGAGCCGCAGCACTTAGTCCTACCTCCCGACACTCCGGAGACTTCCGTAGGTGTTGGGCCAGCCCCTCATCCGACCCGTTCCAGCAAAACGGACACCTCACAGCCTCTCACCCGTGCTAAGCGCCATATTGACGAAGAAGATGAAGATAGCCAGGACGATCATTACAGGGATGATTTCCCATAGCGCCGAGGCGCCTCCCGTCCAGCTGGTAGTATCCACCCCGATAATCTCGTTAATCGCCATAGGGAGGAGATACGCAGCCATCAGGGACGCCACCAAGATGCTCACAACCACGTTTGCCGCCTGGCCCGCTGCGCCACTACTCTGCGCCCGCCGATCGCCGAGGAGCCGTTTCACCCGTTTCTGAGCCGCTTTGAGCCGTTTGCTCATTACACTACACCCCTACGCCCTACCCTTATTTAACTCTATTTCAGATGTAAAACAAACCCTTGCGGGGGGTGTTCCGACACACCGATATACAGACCGATTTTCGACGTACCGTCGGACAAGTAGTGTATGGTCAACGCCGTACCGCGATTATCACAGTATCACGTGATATCACGTGATAACGGTAATCGCCCGAGGGAACAGGGGCGA
>NZ_CP172601.1:0-25633 GCF_044593955.1 Haloferax sp. S1W | reverse complement strand
TGATTGAACTACTCGGGTTGTAAAACCCTGAACCACCCTTTATTGGGTGCTGTGTAGTTTGTCGGTCTATCTGCAGCTACGTTTTCAAAGATTCGTGAGGTGGTGAGTGTTGAACAGAGCAACAGCTCACCAAAATGAAGATGAGGGCGATAGATGCCCCCGCTCTGTAACCACTTCTTCCTACGCAATTCTTCGATATATATCCGTCGCTGCCGAAGAGTTCTCCCCTGCCCATTTACTGTTTATGGTGTATACTGTATTTAGTAAGTATTAAGTACCCATAGTTCTTTGTAAGAAATAGAGCGGGAACCCCCCGCTCTGTAACCAATGACCGACGACGAAAGACAAAGATGGGAGGACGCGAACCTCAGGCTGACGGTCATCCTGAAGGTATCCGCTCTCCTCGCCGGTCTGATTGAACTACTCGGGTTGTAAAACCCTGAACCACCCTTTATTGGGTGTTGAGTAGTTAGTCGGTCCAACAACAGCCATGAGTGACACAATGCGCAAATTGAGGACTGTACTCCCAGACGGAGAAACGGTGGCCGTCATTGCCAGCTTGCTGTTCGTCATTTACGGGCGAGACTGGCTAATAGCGGCGACATCAGAATTGCTCGCAAACGTTGTAACGGCGGTGGTCGTGGTTTTCGTAGCGGTTTCTCTGGTAAAGGACATCAAGAAATACCGCTCACGTCGTCGCTGACAGCGGTTTTTGACTGTTTTTCGAGAGGCTCGAAGACAGGTTCTTTTGTTTTTGCACTTCCCATGTTGTTCGACAACTCACAGTATCCCAAGTATTCACAGTATCCTAACTTTCTAAAGTATGCAGATACTTCCAAATTTCCAAGGTATGCAAATACTCTCAAATCTTTGGATACTTTTATTGAATATCCGTTTGTTGTGAGGACCAACTGACGCTCACGCGTCGGAAGAAATCCATGTCAGACGCGAAATCGCCACGAACTGTCGCTGTCGGTATCCTCAAAGGCGGGATGGGGAAATCGACAACAAGTATCAACACCGCTCGCGAACTCGCCGAGCGTGGCAATGATGTTCTCCTCATCGACCTTGACCCGAACGGTCACACGACAACAGGGCTCGGGTTCGGTGACGAGTTCTATGCCGATGAGGACCTCGGTGACGTTATCCTCGAAACGGGGTCGCTTACTCCGAGCGACATCATCATAGAGACTGACTTCGATGTCGACATCCTCCCGTCGAACAACAACATAGAAAGCGTCGAGCATCAGCTCGCGACGGAGACGATGGGATTCGCAAACCTCCGTACAGAGGTCGTTGACCCACTCCTCGGTGACGTGTACGACTACGTACTCATCGACTGCCCTGCATCCCGTGGGAAGCTCAACGACTCGGCACTGTACGCGGCAGGGAACGTTCTCATTCCTATCAGGCCCGAGTCAGGGGCGCTCAGCGGAGTCGAGAAGACTGTAAAGCGACTCATCGCGCCCGCACGAAAACACTTCGACGTTTCCATCCTCTCTGTCGTCCCGACCGACTTCACGCAACGTATCGACCACAACCGCTCGGAACGTCGGCTTCTTGAGAAACTCGTTGGTCGCGACCACCTCCGCGAACTCCTCCCCGCGCACGCGTACGTAGAACCAGAGTTCTTCGACGCCGTCGACGCTGGTGAATGGGACGACAACCTTCCAAAGCCGGGTATCCGACACCGTGCTGCTATCAACGATTCTATCGAATACAACATGCCACTCAGAGACTACGCACCTGATTGCGACCAGCTGGAACGATACGATGAACTCGCGCAAATTGTCGAGACTGGGGAGGTCGACCGATGAGCGACGACCCGTTTGCGGCACTCGACGAACAGGCGGCCGGGGAACCCGTCGACGACGAAGACACCTCAGACTCCACGACGACTGAACCGGACACCGACGAGGATGAGAAAGAACAGGGAGGTCCCGCCTTCCCGTTCGACGAGACAAAGCATCGTGGTGTGTACCCTCGTCATTCAACGTGGGATTCGTTCGTCGATTCGTTCGATGTCGAAATCAAGCCGCGTCTAATCAGTGAATATAGTATCCGTGATGCAGAGAAACGCGAGTGGCACGATGCTGTCCTCCAACTTGCGATGGATAACCCGGAGGAAGTCGTTGAACGCATAGTTGAGGCGCGTGAAGATACGTGACTTTGTTCTTGATTTCTGTATCCACGTTTTCGATTGGTCAACCCCCGGAGTAGCGTTCTGAAAACACATCTCCAATCTCTGCCCGTGTCACTTGTTCAGACTAACTTATGGTTCCACATAGAAACCGAAAGTTGATTGGTGATACGACTGTCTTCCCGAGCGGAGGTTTATATACTCGTGACCGACTCTCAGAAATCGCAAGTTGACGCGTTCGACCCGGGACCTGACACCCCGACGTGGCTCAAACCCGAGCAAGTCAACCAGCTACTCGACGCGACGATTCGAGCCTCACCCGATTACCTGCAGCTCCGAGACCAGTCTCTCGTGTTGCTCGCGTACGACACCGGCCTCCGAGTCAGTGAGCTGGTCGCACTCGACGTCGACGACGTCGACCTCGACGACAACGAACCGTACGTCTTCGTCGACGCAGAAATCCAGAAGGGGAGCCACGCCCGAGACACACCAATCGAATTGCGGCCGAGTCTTGGGACCGCTCGAACGCTCGCGACGTATCTCTCCTCGCGATGGAAGGATTCTCCGGCGCTGTTCCCGGCTCGGTCTTCCGAGAGAATGTCCACGACGGCCGTCAGGAACGTCGTGACGAAGCTTGCAACTGAGGCCGACGTATCGCCCCGGATGACTGAGGGGAACCGACGTGTCGGTCCTGAACACGTCTCTCCGCACTCGCTTCGACACTCGCTATTCTACCGTGAGTTCGTCGTCGACGAGCGCCGATTAAAAGAGGTCTCGCTGCGCCTGCGGCACGAGAGTATATCGACGACTGAGGAGTTCTATTCGCATCTGATCCGAGTCTAAGTCATCGCACCGCACTCATCGTGCAATCCTCCCCATGGCCAGAGGGTCGACAATCACGAAGTAGAGGATCATGAAGGCAATCAGCGCGATGAAGACTAGTGGTAAAATGCTCAATCCGAGTTCGACAAGTGCCGACGCCGAACTCATCGCGAACCACCAGCTTTCTCCTCGAACGTGAGATATCGAGCGATCTTATGCGGGACTCTAATCGACGAGATTTCGCGGTACAGTCCACGCTCATCCTTCTCCAGATGCGCGAACCGGGTTCCAGTATCGTTGTCATAGATGACGTGGTAGGTCTCGTCAGGCAGCTCAATCATTGGTGGTGCTTCGTGCACTCTGCCGTTACCATCCCGCCCGAACTTCTGCAAGACAGCACCGATAAGGCTCGACGCCGAACCCATCACAGGAGACCTCCCGCAGCGATGAGTGGCGCGAAGACAACGAAGGCAGTAAGCACGCCGTTCACGACGTCGTCTACTTTTTCGTTGTCGGACTCGACGAACCAGAGCTGCCGACGACCTCGGATGTTGTACTTCGGCGGGACGTTCAAAGTAGCACCGAGCAATCTAGACATGGCCCGGGAACCCTCCTGCGACCCCCCAACCGACAAGAGCAATTGTTGACCCCACGAGCAGCACTCCGACGTACCACTGCGGAACTCCGACGTCGACGAAGATGCTCGCGAACGCTAGGAATTCAGCAGTCATCTTGTGCCTCCGCGAAGATACGCGCGAATTTCAGTGAGAGGTTCGTTCTCCCTCTACTCGACGAGCTGACGCCAAGCCAGTTGATGTACTCAGTCCGCTCTTGAGGTCTCACGCACGACCCACCAGTATCTCAACTCGCTTTTCGTAGTACTTGCGCTCGGCCTCGAGGAGATCGCGCTGCTCGTCGACGTCGGCAGGATGCTCCACCGACACTAGGAGCGACACCAACCAGACTGGGAAGCGCGACTTACCCTGGAGCGACGCTAGCGTGTCCTCCACGTCGGAGAGCCGAGATCGACAGAACGCGAGCTTGAGGCGACGACGAAGCCTGCGAATCATCGTACACCGCCGTAGGTTCCCGTGAGCGGCGCGCCCGCCGGACGTACACGCGAAGAAACGCCGAAGAGCCACCGAAGACGACGACCCGACGAACCGCCATTCGCGTATCTCAAGTTAATATAAACACAAGGGTGTGGGGGGGTGGGTGGGTGTCCCGACTCGCTACATGACATCGAGGTCTGCCTCCCTGACGACGTATTTCTTGATTTGCTTCGACTCGGATTCGCTCACTCCAAAATCCATTTTCAAAATATCACGGTCGAAGTATTCGCCACCGCTCGCTTCACTGATGTATTCGTCGACGCGGTCTTCGTCGAGGATTTCTTTTGCCACCTCCATCGGCGACAACTGTTCTGCCTCTGCTTGTTCGTTCTCAGCACGAACCTGTTCGAGAAGATTGTCGATAAGACCGTCCGTGTATTCTCCCTTCGTCGCCTCGTATCTCCTCACAAGCTCAGGTGATGGTAGACGGAATTTCATCCATTTGTGTCGCCGGAGAACACCATCGTCACCAACCATCCGATGGTACTTCTTGTACATCTTTCCCGTCTCATTGTTCGTCTGGATGTACTTCCAGCGGGCTTTCGATATACCGGCCGACTCGTCTTTTCCGACCATGATGCCGAGGTGGTGGAATCGGCGCTGAACGTGCGAATCGATGAGGTCGAAGTCCGGGACGGTCATTATCGCACCGTGGTTGCGGTGTCGCCACGTCTGCGTGAGAGCGTCAAGGACTTGATTAGCAACTGTGTACCAATTGCGATTCCCCGCGGCAACACCTGCCTCCTCGAGGACGAGAATTGAACCATCCGGGAGGTCTGATGCTGCGAGTTCGAGGAACTCTTCGACACTGTAGGTCACACGATGTGGTCCGAAATTAGGATCGAGAACCTCCGCAAGACGGAGCGCTGCGTAGGATTTCCCGTCGCCGGTTTCACCAACGAGACAACACATCCAGTTCTCGTTGTAGACGTTCATCCGTGGCCAAATTTTTCGCCGGAGAATCAGGTTCTCACGGACTGCTTCAGGCATTTCCGAGAGATGACTCGACAAATTCTTCGGTGCAGTCGTCGCCGCCATTCGGTCGACGATCTCCGGCTCTGCCTCCGAACTCATACCGTCTCTCCCTCCGCGTCCTGGAGTTCGATAGACGGTGCAAACCCGAGCTTAGTCGCTGCGTCATCGAGGACGCTCGCGATGTCCACGAGAACCGTGGCGTCCAGGACCAACTGTCGAGACACTGTCTCTTGGCGCTCACCACGCATGTCGCTCACTGTGACGATCTCGGACTCTGTTGCAGTCTCGACATCCTCAAGGATGTCAAGCCCGCTGTACGGAACCTCGTCTGTTACCGGCACCTCCTTCTCGACTAAGCCGCCCTCTGTCTCCTCAAGAACGGTCTCAGTGTCGACTACGACAGTTCTGGTCCACTCTGAAGAGAGTTCAACAGATGACCACCAATCTTTGATAATGCCCTCTGTCCGAAGTGGACGGAGTGCATAGTAATACGCGATAACGGCTTCCTGAAGCTCCTGTCGCCACTCTCGAGGCACACCGTCGAACCTCAACCGGACACGAGTTATTTTGGACCGTGCATCGTGAACGTCAACCTGAGCCTTCTCGATTAGCCGCTCACGCATCGTCTTCTGCATCGGCGGCCCATCGCGCTTAGAACTCATTTGAATCCTCTCGGGTGATGACGATAGCGTCGGGGAACGTCCGAACACGAACTTGGTCTCCCCGTGACAGTCCGAACCAGTCGACGGCATCGACCGGTGCGTTGATGTAAAGACCTCCGTTGTTCGCGATGACACTCCGGGTTTCGGCGTTTAGCGCACCCTCATCGAGACTCGAAACGTCGATGTGCTCCCGAATAAGCGCCTTCAGTCGGACGCTCTTCCGGTGACCGAAGTTCACTACCGGAGACAACTCATCGCCCGGTTTATCCAATTTAGTAGGTGTTTGGGATGACATATAGTCTGGGTAACTAGACTATCGTTTGTATATTATTGGGTGGCCATATGGGCCACCATATGGTTCCTCAGGCCTCCCAACCAGTAATTTCACCATATACTGGAGTGAAATTATATATGCTTGTATCTCATGGACAGAAGTATGTCTGCATGTGGAACCGCAGGTGTCGGGGAGCTGGAACGACCAGTATCTCAGACTAACCTCGAGGTCACGTCAGCTGACGACGAAGAACAGACCGAAGACGTATTCGACCGAGCTGCTCGCGAGCACGCTGGCACCGTAATGGGAACTGCCCTTGCTACCGGTATTACCGCTGCTAACGAGTTCGGAGTCGAGTCCCGAGACCTCTCCGAGGAGACCACTATCACTGCTAAGATCGGTGGGTCGGTTATGGTCGTTACCCGGGGTATCATCATCTCGGTCGTCGCCCTCATCGTCCTTGGAGCGCTGTACTCTACGGACATTGTCGCCAACCCGAAGAACCCGAACCAGTGGACGAACATGACCGTAGAGTTTGCTAACTACGGTACGACTGCCTTCAGTCTCATTGGGGTTGGTCTGATCTCCGTCGGGGCGGGAGTTGCCCTTTCCTACTTCGGTGGGATGGGCGGCGGACGGTAACCACCACTTACGACCAAATTCCTCCCGTTTACCACCCGTCTGAGCCATGAGTTCACAAATCCAAACGTTCGCCGCAATCCTCATCATCGGCGCTGTTGCCTTCGTTGGCTTCGGTGTCGCCGCTTCTGAGAGTGGAGTTGCCACCCCCACGAGTGAAGACATCACCCTCTCAGACTCTGGTGCATACGTCGACGAGCGGGACGCCCTCGGATACGGCGACAACGAAACCGTCGTTCATAACGGGACGACACTCGACGAAGGAACCGACTACAGCTGGAACACGTCGACTGGAGAACTGACTCGACTCTCCGGATCGAGCGCGCCCGACGGTGCGACAGTCACTATCGACTACGCATACGAGGTGCCCAGTAAGATAACCAAAAGCATTCAGTCGACTCTCTCTGCCGGTACCATTCCGCTTCCCCTTATCATCCTCTTCCTCGCGGTTGTCGCAGTCTGGGGGTGGCTCTAGTGAGCCTCCTCGTTTCTCAGTCTCACGCGCTCTTCGCGTTCGGGACGCTCTCGCTGGTCGTCACGCTGGTCTTTGACCAGCATCGGAACGTCGGGCTGTTCGCACTTCTCGGCGCACTTGCGTGGGGCATGCTCGCCCTCCGAGCTGGCAATCTCGATCATCTCTCTGAGACCGGTGTGACGACGACCGTCGTCAGCCCTGAAATGCAGATCTTCGCGCTTGCAGGGGCGTTGACCTCGCTAACTGTCCTCTACGGCGTCGTAATCTCCCGCTCCGAAAACAACGAGGTGACTCGATAATGCCAAACGAAGAACAACGACATCAGCACCGCCAGCAGGAACTCCAGGAACGTGCCGCGACCGATCTCGAACGAACCGCCGCACAACGCGCATCGAGTGACGGTCCCGCGATAGACGTTCTCGAAGAGATGGACCCTGACGAACTCTGGGAAAATCTGACTGGCGTCGACGTTGAGTCCTCCGAATACGAGTCTATCGTCTCGGTTCTCAAGCCATATCTCTCGTCTGGAGAGATGCTCGCTAACCACGGCGAAGATTACTACGACGACCGGAAACGCCGACTGCTCAACGAGAACCTCGCTGATCGAATTATCCTCGGTCGTGAGTACAACGACCTCTGTTCTGGCGTTTTCCGCGAAATCGCGCAAGATGTTGATGGAGATGATTTCGCCGGTCAACGCCGCGACTGGTCTCCCGCAGAAAAAGAAGCCATTCGCGTCGTACTCGAGGAACTTCGAACCGACCGCCAGTCGCTCGGCGACGGAACCCTCCTCCGGGCCGTCATGGAGACTCACGTTTCCACTGAACGACGCGGCGCTGAACAATCATCGACGAGCAGCGGCATCAGCACTCTCCTCCCTTGGAAGTGACCAATCATGACTAACAACGACCCACTTGACCCGCTAGAAGGCGAACAGACCGAAGACCAACCCGAACACGAGGTGGACGGTATCCGGGCCCAAATCGACGAAATTCTCGGTAACCCACAGATAGCGAAGAAGCTCGGGGAAGGCGCTGGGGAAATCACCGGATTGGCTATGAAAGGCCTCCTGTCCTTGGTTGCAATCCCCGTCTACCTCATCCTTCGAATCGTCCCGAAGAGCCACAAGCTCGGAGAGGCGCTCGTCGACGCCGGTTATAAGCTGATGCTCAAAACCACCGGCGCAGACACCATCGTCAACCAGATTTACGGTGACGGTGTCGTCAAGCCAACCGCTGGGTCGTGGCACTCCGACGAACACGAGTTCGAAACCGCCGACGGTCAGGCGTACAAGGCCGACCGTCTCGGATTTCCCTACCGTCAGAACGGGAAATACGCGATGGTCTGGGCGCTCCGCGAAGGCCGCGAAATCACCGACCCACTCGAAGCCTACATGGGCGGTCAACGGCGGCTTGGTAACTACGACGAGCATCTCCGTACCGATGGAAGTGGGAAAGATGTCGCTATCCATGCCGAGACTGAGGGCTATGACGGGCGAGCGCTTTCGTTCCGCGATGGCTGGCGGCTCTTTGGGTCGAAGGTCACCCAGCAGGATATGAAGCGCCAGGAGACCCGTGGGAAGCTCGCCGAATTGGACTGGAGCACCCGACAACAGCTCTACCTCGTCCTCATCTTTGCCGGTGGTCTCGCGCTCGGGATGTTCGGACCCGCGCTCGCACAGAGCATCGCCGGTGGCGGTGGTGGCGGTGGTGGGAGTGTCGGAATATCCCTCCTCCTCACGGTTCCGGGGGTGTTCTGAATGCCACTCCCCGGAGGAGGCGACGCCGCTGACCGAGAAGCGAAACGCCAGACTGAGGAAGACATCCGCGAAGCCCGAGATCGCGCACGCGAGGGTAACGATGGGTCGTCTTCATCGTCCGGTTCATCATCTGGTTCATCATCATCCGGTTCGTCGTCGGGTGATTCGGGGGGCTCTTCGGGAGGCTCTGGGTCTTCCGTGGACCGGTCGAGCGAACGTGACCGACAAGTCGTTGAACAGCGAAAATCCCAGCAACGTGGCGACCGCTACCAGACCGGATCTGAATCGTCCTCGCAAACGGATTCAAACACGTCACAACCGTCCGACTCGGGCGGGTCTGGTAGCGGTCGATCCAGTGGTTCGTCGAAAGACCAAAACAGCAACCGTGACCGTGAGATAATTGGTCAGTATAAGGACAACGTTAGGGACGCAAAACACCAACGACAGACTCAGCAAAGGGAACGGTCTTCGCCAGAAGTCATCAATCGTAATGACGACCTCTCGACTGATAACTCACTAGTTCAGCATCAAATCAACAACTACAAGCGCGGTATCGATCAGGAATACGGAGATCTTCTCGACAACGACGACTACCAATATGTTGTGAGGGAATCAGGTCAAGTGGGAGTTCGCCTCACAGACTCTGGTAGAGATAAACTCCAAGACAGCTACGAACTTTCCGCTGTTGAAAAACAAGTCCGGAAGGGCGTAGATGATGTCAAACGGGTCGAAATCAACGAGACATTCGAAGATGGGTACACTGCCACTGTATACACGACCGACGGCCGTCAACTCGAACGCCAGTTCTCATTCTCTCAGGAAGCTTCTGAGAAGTTCGCAGAACGCGCCCGTGAACGACAGCCAACGAACCACACCGGGTCGTTCATTGACACAAATCAGGAGGGAGAGGGTGTTGTTCGCGGCGTACAGAGACCTAACGCCGAACTTGTCAAGAACAGCCAAGGGGATATCTCGACGAGAGAGCGAGAAAAAGCACGCGAGCGCATCGCCGATGAAGCTGGCGTCGATGTCGGACAAATCGACAACGTCCGTCGGAACGAAGAGGGGCGGTGGGTCGCTACTGTCGACCGCGAGAAACCAAAACGACCGGACGAACAGTTTGGTGACTTCGCAATCAATCTCGGGGACGACAAGCGCGTCGAGGACTATCTTCGAGCTGGTGCTGCTACCTATGACGAGTTCGCTAACGGCGTCGTTGACTTAAATTCAAAGTACAATCCGTACGTCGTACTCGTCCGTGAGGCCTACGAGGCAGTCGAACCTCACGCCCCGGAATGGGTCAATACCAATGTAGTCAGCCCGGAGACCGGACGGACACACGGTGAAGAATTTTCTCGTGGCCTTGTCCGGGGTGCCCTCCAGATTGGGAATCTCCCAGCGGTAGCACTCGGATTAAAAGAAGGTGCTGAGTTCGTTGGACATGCTAGTATTGAGGTAGCCGAAGGGAATGGTGGTGACCTTGGAAGTGATGTCTGGGAGGTTGGGGGTAAAGCAGTTGATGAGGGGGTGAAAGCAGTTAAAAAGAATCCAGGGAACATCATCGGAATAGGTGCGGGGTCGCTTGTTGCTTCTGCCGGTACAATGGGTGCGGCCGCACGGTACTCTGGGAAAGCAGGGCTAGCCACTCGCCTCGCCATCCAGCCGGGTGAAGAGGTTTTCGTTGGATCTGTTAATTACGGGCTCTCCAAGTTTAAGACTGGACAGCGAATTCTCAACAAAATTCCCGGCGGTCGTCTCGACAACGAGGAACTCGCCATCGCCGTGTATCAGCGTAACGTCAAACCTGCAGCTTCCCGTCTCTCACGTCGTATTCAGCGAACTAAGTCTAACTTTGTCAACCAGTACGCTCGGCAAGAGGCCTCACAAATCAACAAGTTCCTCAACAACGAGCGTGCGCAAGCCCAACTCACGCTCTCTAAAACACGGGATACGGAAGTGAGTGAAGTCGAGTCCAGAAGGCAAAAAAAGGATCGTAGGCCACACAGGGAGCAGCACCGAGCGGATGATTTGGATACTCCCAAAACTGACTTCCGCGAGGTACATGAGGGCCCTGTCGAACGCTCTCCACGGGAGGAACTGGCTACCCCTGCAACCGACCTCCGCGAAGCTGGCATAGAGGTCGAACTCTCACCGCGAGAGATGGGGTTAGCAGAACAGTTGGACACTCCCAGGGTCGACTTCCGAGAGGTACATGAGATAGAATCTGTTGACCTCTCGCCGCGAGTGAGGCAATTGGCAGACCAGGTGGATTCTCTCAGGTCGACCTTCCGTGACCCATCAGAAATAAAAAGAGTTCGAGCTGCTGCTGAGGACGCCGAACTGCGCCGTCGTGCCGTGGCTACCCGCTTAGATATGGAGGTAGAGTCGCTAAGTCACCGAGATACCATAAGAGCGGAAGTCTTAACCGGCGAAGAAACTGCACGGCAGCGACAACAGCAGCAATCCACGAAATTAGACCACAGAGAACGTCTTGACACCAAAAGCGTAGCTGAATCTATACAGGATACCCGTCAACAGACCGATTTCGTCCTTGACCAACAGTACGAAGTCAGCATTGAGAGCGAAATTACCAGCGAAGCGACGTTCGACTCCGAAATCGAAGTTGAGCAAACGACCACCGAACTCGAGACGGAAACTGTCCAGGAAATCACTCAAGAGATAGAGCGGGAGGCAGAACGCGAACTCGAGCGCGAACTCGAGCGCGAGCGCGAACGGGACCGAGAGAATCCGTTCGAGAACCAGGAATCCGAATCCGCGTTTGGCGTTGACATGAGCGCGTGGGAGACCTCGTGGGAGACTGGTATCGCCGACATCGACGACCTCTGGAAAGAGACCTTTGGGAGGCGCTGATGGCGACTTTCGGCTTCTACATCAAGGCAGCGGCCACGCTCATCCTTTCAGTGCTGCTTCAAGACCTTCTTGAGACCGTTATCGACCCACTGCTCGGTCCAGCCTGTGGGCCATCTCGGGCGACTGAAGCTGTCGTCGAAGGCGCGCAGAACTGCCTGTACGTCCAGCAGGGCGTCACGTGGTTCATCGCTCTCGTAGTTGTTGGTCTCTTCATCACGGCCGTTACTCGTGGCGCATTGCTCGGAGGTGTTAGTCCGTGAGTCCACTTGTTCTCATCTTTGTGGTGGTTGGTCTCGTCCAGATCGCGGGCCTTGTGTTGTTCCTCAACACCGCCGCTGCGGAGCTGTTCCTCATCGCAGAGAGTCTGTCCTTCGTTCAGTCGACGTGGGTTTCGGGACCGATTCAGAACATCAAAACGCTGAGCTACTTCCTCATCGTTCCAATCTTCATCGTCGATTATCTCGTGTACGCTGTTGTTGCGGGCGTAACACGTGAGAAGCAACAGATGGCGAAGTACCGGAGGGGTCGGCTGTGAGACGCCTCAGTATCGTCCTGTTTGCCGTTGTCGCGTCGTTCTTGGTGGTCACCGTCGCACCCGTGAGTGCTGCGGACGGCGACCTCGTTCTCGGGAGTGAGCACACCACAGATAGCGATTTCGACGGAGCGACGGATCTAACGAACGTCTCGATCTCGGGCAGTGGATCGGACTCGGTTGTCCAACTGTCATCAAATAGAGTAATTGATAGCTTCGAGGACGGAGATTTATCGGAGTATCACGGCGATCTCTCCGAATTCGGGATGTCAACGTCACGATACTTCCATGGCGACTACTCACTGAGTGGGAACGGACAAAATGGATATTGGAGCACCATCTCCGATACTGGACAGCAGATATCGGCCGGGACGACAATCACATACCGTCAAGAGTTAGACACTACTAGCACGACCGGAGGGCTTCTCATCGCCGCAGATTCGCAAGGATCTGAGGCGAACGGATATTTGATCGACATCTCCCCCCGAGAGACCGATCAGATTAAAATATGGTCTGTTACCAATGGCGACACTGATCAACTGCTCGCCGAGTCACAAACGGGCATCCCCATTGATGAGTGGCTCAAAGTGGTTGTCGATTGGCAATCTGACGGCACCATCCATGTGTCGGTCTATGATGCTGATGGAAATCTCGTTGGGTCCACCTCGACAACAGATACAACATACTCCTCTGGGGGTGTCGGCTACATGGTCTATGACGGCTTAATGTTCGTTGACGACGTTCGGACCAACGAAACAATCTCAAGTGGAACGTACGTCTCCGCTAAACACAACGTCACCGACCCCTCCGAAGGCCGCGTCGACCTCGACACGCTCACCAACACCGAAGCGACCGTCACGTGGCAGGCCAACGTCGGCGGGTCGTGGACAAACGTCTCGTCGGCCACATACACTACCATCGGCACGAAAACCGCAGCCCTCTCCGGAACAAGCTCCGACGAGTGGCGCGTTCGGGTCGACTTCGAGAAGACAGGGTCCGACCCCGTCGCCGAGCTCGGACGCGACGCCGTCTACTTCCCCGTCTCCACGCCAAACATCTCGGCCGGGTCCGCCTCGCCGAGCGGAGGAGAGACCGTCCGGACCTCGACGCCGACACTGTCCGTCGACGTGAACGACGACGACCTCGGGACCGCACAGGGTGACGAACTCACACTCACGTGGCGTGTCAACGGGTCGGTTGTCGCGACGACCACCCGAACCACCGCGGGGACCGCGTCGATCACCGCACCTCATCTCCCGGACGGAAACCACACGTGGAGCGTGACCGTCAACGACTCCTACGGCGAGTCCACGACAAGCTCATGGTCCTTCGAAGTAGCACACGACGCACCTCGCGCCGATAACGCGAGCGCCAATCCGTCTGGGGAGACGCTTCACACGACCGACCCGACGCTCTCGATCAACGTCTCTGATCCAGACTTCCCGCGCGACGGGGACACTGTCACTGTCGAGTTCTTTATCAACAACGGCACGGCGAATTCGAGTGTTGGAACGGACAGCCTCACGTCCAACGGTACCGCCTCGGTTACGCCGACTGACCTCCCAGATGGGAACTACTCGTGGTTTGTCGAACTAACCGACTCCTACGGATATGCGACTAACTCCACTGTTTCCTCGTTCACGATCAAACACGCGGACCCGTCCATTACTGGGTTAAGTCCTCCCGACGCACAGGAGCTAACGACACAAGAGGTCACATTCTCTGCTAATGTAACTGACTCAGACTTCGCAGCAAGCGACGGCGATTCGCTCACCGTTGAGTTCGTCATCAATGACGAGGTCGTCGCAACCGAGGTTCTCTCGTCGAACGGCACTGTCTCAACTACGAGAGACTATACGACTGCAGTGTCGTGGTATGTCCGCGTTACTGACCAGTACGGTAATGTCGTTACCTCTGACGAGCGGTCGCTACTCGCACCGGACACAATCATCATCCGAAACGTCACCACGGGTGAACCAATCGGGACAGGAGCAGAGGTCTCCGCGAAGATGTACAGCGGTGAACTCATCTTCGAGAAAAACACCAGCAGCAGCGCAATCGACCTCGTCGATGTTCCGTCGGACCGAGGGTACATTATAGAGGTCTCTGCAGAGGGCTATCACACGCGCACAACGGCCCTCGAATCAGTCTACGACCAGGCGGACATCTATCTCCTCTCCAAAAACCAGACCTCGTCCTATCAGGAGATGACGCTCAAAGACCTGACTGGCGAGTTCGAGGGCCGCCAAACAATTCTTTACATTGAACGGCCCGTTGAGGTCAACGATACCCTCAAATGGGAAGTTGTTGCTGGAGATTACTTCGGGTCGGATTCGATATTCAAGACCACTCTTGAGAAGGACCAACGGTACAGATTGGTCATCGAGAACGACGATGGTGACCGCCGCGAACTTGGGTCCTACATTGCCGCGGTCAACAATAGCGCAACCCTCGAAGTTGGACAAATTCAGTGGGTTGCCCCGAAAGGCGATACGTACCAATGGGACGCATTCGTCGACGAGAATAAATCAGGGCTCGTCGTTGCGTACGAGGACCCAGAAAACGAGACGACGTCTTTTGACATCGTCGTTCACGAGCGTGGTAACTCCTCGAATATCCTCTTCCAGTCGTCCGCAACGAATCTCACTACCTATCAGCGAACAGAACCGCTGACCCAGTCCGAACTTGAGCAGGACTGGGCCGTGAATATCACCCTTGAACGGACTAACCGAACAATCACCATCGGCGAACCCATTTCGTCGACCGCCTCGATCCGCACGCCTATTCCCATCGACGAGCGTTGGGCGACACTCGGTGGCCTCGTGTTGCTCGTCGCCCTCGCTGCTGCCTTCCCCGCGACGCTCTCACGCGTCGGCGCAGTCGGTGTTGTCACCGTTGCCACTGGCCTCTCGTGGCTCGGTTGGGTCGATATCCCAATGTCGGTTATCGGTCTCTCCGGAGCGGTCGCGTTGCTTGGTATCGCCGCCTCATTCAACGATTACCAATGAAAGTCACAGTCCCAATGCTGTTCGTCATCTGCTTCGCCGTCGCTGGCGGCCTCATGGCCGGTTCAGGATTCAACGACGCCGTTGGAATCAACAAGGCGACTGGCCTGCAGGATGATGCCGACCAGCTCTCCGAAGATGCTGCATCGTACCGTGCTGACCGCGGGGGTTCGATTTCGTCGTACCTCGGCTTCACCACACAGGCTACCGGCGCGATTGTAAGCGCTCTCAAGTGGAGTTTGCTGCTACCTATCGCACTCCAGAATGTCGGGTTTCCTGCGTGGTTCGCCACACCAATCGGTGTGCCGATTCAGTTCGTGAACTATGTCGGTGTCTGGCAAATCATCCGGGGGATGAGCGTCTCGTGAGCATCGATTGTTGGTTCAACTCAGATGTCCACTCGTGCGTTGCGGACGGCCTCGGGAGTGCGTTCGGACCTGGTACCGAGAGCGTCTTCGCGATGTTTATCGTCGCCGGAGTGATTCTCCCGATCTACACCAAGACTGGTGACTACGTCCTCCCATCGACGCTTCTCGTGCTTATCTCGGGGTTCGCCGCGACGTTGCTACCTGGCATCATCGCCTCCATTGCATGGACTGTCGTCTTCATGACGCTCGTCGTCTCGCTCTTCGCGACGCTCTTCCAGACGGTGGTCCAATGAGTTTCGCTCTTCGCGATGGATATCCAGTCCCCCACAGCGTTCGTGAAGTCTGGACGAGGCTCGTCGAGGCTGAGGAGTCACTTAGCGGGCGCGAGCGTGCGCTCCTCAACCTTGTCTTTATTGACTGGCTGCTCGTTGCTCTGCTGGTTCTCCCGACTTCTCACGTCACGCTCCCGGCTGTCGTCGCTGAGACTGTGATGTACCTCGCCGTCGGGATGGTCACAACAACCGTCACACTGCCCTTCGTTGCGGAGATCCTCGACGAATGAGCGTCCTCTGGCACCTGCTGACACCTTCGGTGCCCCTCCACGAACTCACCCACGCGCTCGCAGCGCTCCCGTGGGCCTCTGACATCGACGCTAGTCTCTTCCGCGATGATGCGCAGGTCGATGTGACACTCCCCGAAGGAACGCCACTGTGGGCCGTCTATTTCGTCTCACTTGCGCCCACGCTCGTTGGACTCGGGCTACTGTTGATTTTTATTGCGCTCTTCGGTATTCCAACCATCTCGACAGTGGCCGAATTCGCCATCCACGAACTCGGTCTTCTCGTCATCCTTGCGCTTAACTGGGTGATTTTCACCTATCCCTCGCAAGGAGATCGTCGACCACTCGGTTAGCTCAGCGACCGGACCTTTTGAGAGAGTCCTTTTAGAAGATCCCTCAACCACACTACTGTCGATGTGAGTAGATACATTCCGAACAACGAGACATAGATTATCCCAACGGATTCCGACGTTACACCGTTAAAGAAAGGATTATGCATTGTCATAATCCGCTCCGAAATATCATCATATCCGAAAACTGGGAGTGCATTGATGAATATTCCAGCAGTCATTATTATAGGAACAACACTAGTCAAGTACAGCACCACAGCATTCGTGCCGACCCACTTCACCAAAGTGTGTGAATCATCGATTAGACTCCCTTTCCTTCTCATCTGTATTGTTTTGACAGGTCTATTTGCAAACTGTCCAATAAAGGCAACAGCAGTCAATAAGTAAATTATTCCAGAGTATGCTAGAACAATATCAAGCGCAACAAAACCCAGTATCACAGTCAACCAAAATATCGGGAATAATTTGTCAAATGTTATGCTTGCTGTTTCTCCGACTAGAGTTTGGAGTAGCGGATAGGGCTGCACGAAGAGTGAAACGAACAATAACAAAATAGCACCAGCACAGAGTACGAAAAGCCAAGCCACGTACGTGTAGATAAGGTAATATCCGGCACTTAGGAAAACGCCCCCAAGTAACCTGTTTTCCTCAATTCTGTTTCGTAGCCGTATGGCGAATCTTCGCATATACTGACTCTGTAAGAGAGTATTATAATCGTGTCTTTGAACAGTTATTTTCATAGTTCGAGTCGTATACTGAAGATACTGTAGAGATTGTAGATACTGATAAATATCTAAATACTCTAAAGTATTTTAATGCTATATTTCGCAAAATCACCAGACAGTAACGGCATTCGTTACCGGTGCGGGGGTTTATAATCGACCGACACTACCCAAAAGGTGCTGTTGGTCCATACCTTGGGAGTTGGGCACTACAGCACGGCCCTTTTCGGGTCGTTTTCTGATGTAACAACAGCTAGCGATAGCAACACGGAGACCCACACGTGAACCACTCCCTACGGGAGTGGTTCACGGGCGGTGGGGAGTTGCAGAAAAAAGTTCTCAGTCGTCAAATACGAGGTCGATCAGTTCCCACTCGAGCTCAGCGAGCTTCTTTGCTGCCACATTGTCTTTGTTGATTTTGTATCGCGGGCTCCCACCAGTCTCCCGAGTTTTGATGACAACGCCAAGCTCGGTGAGGTCATCGATATGTCGGTAGACCGTGTTTCGGCTCACCCCTGCCATATTCGCCACCTCGGTAACGTTGAGGTCGAAATCAGGCTCCGCTAGGAAGGCGGCGAGGATTTTCACTTTAGGCCCGTCGCCAAGGAGGGCCGTGAGAGCCGTCCCTTCAGCGTACGGTTCGTCGTTTTCGTTGTCACTGTCTGCGTAATCCGTGGACATGTTCTTGCTCCGTTGCAAGCAGGGCGTTGTTGGTTCTGTCTGAGTTGAGCTGGTCAGGCCCAATTACTGTGGGTCATTGTTCCGACCGGCTGATGTATCTTGTATCAGCCTGTCGCATTCTGCTTACACACTACCGTACTACCTACGTACTGATAACGTTAACGATAACAACATACTAGTCCTTCTAAAAGTACTAGTGTGTTCATCCAGCGTTACACTTTTATATACCGAGTGCGTATAACTAATTGGTCAAATATGGTTCTGTCTGATGATGAACTCGAATGGTCTCTTCGGATTGTCAAACGGATGATTTCTAAGGGTGTCGCTGGCAAGCACCACAAACAACCCCAGTCCATCGCGGGGTGGTTCGCAGTCCACGACCGAGGGACTGTGAAGCAGGTTCTCGATTCGATGGTCTCGGACCCCGACGTTCCTCTGCGTCGAAAAGGACGAGGAACGGTCACGCTCGTTGGCATCCCTGAGGGGAAGCGGTACCTGCGAGAGAACGGGTCGGAACCCCCGACTGAGTGGTAACTGGTCGGGGAAAACCTCTCACGCGGCTCTCAGACACCAGTTCCGAGATTGTATTTGATGTGGATGTCGTTATACCAGACGACTGGTCGCCTCGACCGGCCATCCTGTTCAACTTTGACGGCATTCGAGACGTTCTGTGGGTGCTTGTGACCACACACTCCAATTTCTAGTGTTTGGACTCACCAACTCCTAGCTTGAACTCGTGAAGATCTAGTCGAGTCAGCTCACCATTTTCGTCGACGAACTCCCGCCCCTTCGAAGTCAACTTGAACACGTTGTTGTCGACCTCCTCGAGAAACCCGTGTTCGTCGAGGACCTTGCAACGAGAACGAATCCAGTTGGATGAATTCGAGTATGGGAGTTGCCTCTTCAACGTCCGTACGTCGACCTCTAGTTCCTCAGTCGCTAGCCCGCTGAAATTTATCGAATCTTCGATGTGATCAATCAGGTTAAGAATCGAGAGGTCCGCGTCTTTCATCCACTCTTCCTTTCGTTTTCTCATTGTAGACACACTGTATTGTCATTATACTAACATATATTTGTAACGATGAATTGGAAATATCGCACCGCTAATGGTATGTAGTAGTATTATATATGAGAACTACAATGGTGATTTTGGGTACACATGACTGATATCAATAGTGTACGAATGAGTGACTGAACGAGGGCAATATTCACAATTGTCTCGCAGTCGCTACCCTTCGTCCACTATCGGTCAATTCGTAGCACGCACGTAGCGGCCGAACGCAGGCCGATTACAGGACGAGATAATTTCTCGTCTCCGTTACGAAGACCCAACTCCCAACCGATACCCAACTCCCAAGGTCAGGTGCCAAGCCTCGATTTGGCACGTAAGCCCGACTCCCAAGATGGACTGCAGCATCCTCGGTCAGTCCGCCAGCGGTAGCTGTACAGCTGGGGACTCACGACGACAGCCTACGCTCCAACAGGAGCGCGTGAAGAGTGCTGGGTGTCAAAATCATCAGTTAATCATCGCTCCGGTATGCATCTCCACCGCGCTTCCGAATGGCGAGGACATAGAGCCTCTGTTCAGTTCGGTCAGCACGACACCCGAGGCGAAAGGGACCGACTCGGAGCTTCTGGTGTGGCGCTCCCTGAAGTGGTTCCAAATAGTCAGTAGGCTCTCGCCATGGATCGTCAATGACCTCGTTGAGCTTGCTAACGATTCGTTCCTGTGCGTAGGTATCGAGTCCGGCAAACTGTCGCTTCGAGCGGTCAGTAAACGCCCAGTCCCACCCCTCGCTCATTGCTCGGTGTCACCGTCAAGGTCGAATTCGTCCATAACCTCATCGCTGGAATGGACGCGACCCTGCTGGATATCAACCTCACTGGCCGCCATCGCCTTCAAGTCAGCACGGTTGAAATCGGGATGCTTCACAGCGTCTCGGAGTACGTCCCGGACGAATTCCGACCGCGAGTTGTACCCGAGTTCCTTCCACGTTCCATCGATATCGGCGAGAAACGTCTCGGTGATTCGGATGTTGACTGTCGTCTTGTCGGGCGGACTCTCGGCTTCGGACATGGATGTGTGTACCGTTTGTGTAGCAAAAGCACTTACGCCGAACTCAGGGTTCGGGAAGTTCGTCTTCGTCGACGTTCCCGGCGAGAAATTCCCGGCCGAAATCTGTCAGTTCGTAGATGCCGCCCTCGTTGGAGAAGAGGCCAGCATCCTCCAGAACTCGGAGTCTTCGATTCACGTAGTTGGGGACATAGTCGATGTTGTACGCCACAACCTTGGCGGTCGCACCGATATCGTGCGACTCAAAGAACAGGAATATCTCGTAGTCAACTTTCGAGAACCACGAGACACGCTCAACCATGTATATGAGATTCGAAAGCCGGATTTAGGGTTCGGGAAGCTCGTCCTCGTCGACGTTCCCAGCGAGGAACTCCCGACCGAAGTCCGTCAGTTCGTAGATGCCCTCTTTGTTAGAGAAAAGGCCTGCATCCTCCAACACGCGCATCCGTTTGTTGACGTACTGTCGGTGGTAATCGATATTGGCCGCAATCGATTTCGCTGTCACAGCGATGTCGTGGTCCTCATAGAACAGCATTATCTCGTAATCTACGGGCGAGAACCACGAGATTCGATTGACCATGTCTGTGAGATTCGAGAGTCGGATTCAGGGTTCAGGGAGTTCATCTTCGTCGACGTTCCCGGCGAGGAACTCCCGGCCGAAATCCGTGAGTTCGTAGATGCCGCCCTCGTTGGAGAAGAGACCAATATCCTCCAGTACGCGCATTCGTTCGTTCACGTACTTTCGGTTATACTCGATGTTGTAGGCAAGCGACTTCGCGGTGAGACCGATGTCATATTTTTCAAAGAACATCAAAATCTCGTAGTCGACAGGAGAGAACCACGAAATTCGCTCAACCATCTCTTTAAGCGAGTCTGCGGACATATCTCAAAAATTGTTACCATCGGTAACAAATCTATGGACTACTGTCCCGTGACTTTCTGGACTATCGTACATAGAATTTATATCGGATGGTTCTCATTGTCGATAGTAGCGACTCTCTGCGGGACCGACAGGTCGCGTGGCGATTCGAGCGCTGACCGCGAAGCCGAACTCAAGAACTGAGAAATATGGACCACAACGACCCAGACCTCGAACGAATCGTCGAACACCTGCGAAGCGAAATCGAGCCGGGCGACTACCGAGTGTACACGTCCAAGCGCCTCGCGCGCGAGATTAACGGCGTCACCGGCAACCAAGTCGGCCACTGGCTCGGTCGCATCGTGGGGTCGCACCGCTACTCGGATGGGATGTCGCTCGATGGCCTATCTATCGAGAAGTACAACCCCGGTTCGAGCCACCTTCGCTGGAAGGTCGTGCGTGAGGACTCGCAAGCAGCGTCCACGCGTGAGGTGACTGCGTGAATGCAGACCTGTTGCTCGTTGCTCAGTTTTATAAGACAAGGCTACGGAGGAACCTACAGCAAGCTAGGAATGTAACACGTCGGCCAAAAGGGGGCCTGAACACTCTCCTTTTGAGCCGCATTCGACATAAGTTTGACTCTCCGTTAGAGTCGTCTCTGTCAATCTACACGACGGCGGGGTGCCGTCGCTCAGAGACCGCGAGAGTCGCTCAAACCGCTAGCATCGCGTCTAACCAATTCGACGGCTCCCAAGGAATATGACCTCAGCACAGAACCCTCCCGAAATCGCTCTCGAAGCATCTGATATCGACGGACGACTCTCTGCCCTCTCCGGCGCTCGCGATGGACACCAGGACGCCGACGGCGCTGCCGATAGCAACTGATGCGACGGGGCAAGCGCTTCGTTGTCGTCGGCTGCAGCGGATGTGAGGGACTGTGGGTTTCCGCAGACCTCCACACCCGCGACAGTGCAACGTGTCCATCCTGCGGCACGCAGCACCAGACGTCGACCCTCAAGGAACTCGGACACGCGGAGACTGAGGACGGCGCTCGGGAAATTCGAGCCCGTCTCCTCGCCGACCGCGCTGGTCACCTCGGTGAGTACCGTGCATCGGGGACGTACGACCAGCAAGAGCGTGAGGTCGAGGACTACTTCGCACGAACGACTGAGGCGTTCGGCAACGACCTCGACCTCCACCCGATAGGGACCGACCGCTTCGAATCTCTCGTCGATGACATCCCCGTCAAGCGCGACCGCTTCAGTACCCTCGTTTCAGACCACCCACTCGAACGCGACCGTTTCCGTACCCTCGCAGACGCCCATTTTGATGCGAGATTCGACTTTTCGACGTGGTCTGAACGCCGTGGACCGGACATCGAGCGGCCCGAACCCCCGGAGAACGCTGGCATTTCCGTGCTTCAACCCGGCCAGCAACCCGTTTCGGACGTTGTTTCGGGGGTTGGCCCTCGCTATTCCGAGTGGCTTCCCGAACTCCTCGAGGCGCTCCTCCCCGCGGCGGCCGGGACGGTTGACCGTCTCGCACGCGCAGAGGACGAGACACCAACATCGCTTCTCGGACCCGACACGACAAGCGCCGATGTCGGGGACGGCGAGCGGCCACCGCTGACCGGTTTCGAAGAACGGTGGGGCGTGTGCGGAGCTGGTGGCCGCTGGATGCCGTCGCTCGTGACGTGGATGGAACGCTGGTGGACGACCGAAGTCGATGACAGCGAGCGCCCTGCGTACGAGAAAACGATGCAGGTCCTCACAGGCGTCGGGACCGGCCAATCGCCAGAGGATATGGACCTCGACGCGATGGAACGGACGTTCGTCCAGCTTCTCGCACACGCCGCTGACGCACCGACTGTGCGGGTCGTGCTCGACGGCCCTGCGTGGGTCGACCTCGACGACGGCCGGACTGGTGAGCGTGCTTTGGACGTGCTCGCGACGCTCGCGGATGTCGTTGACCTCCGTCTCCAAATCTCGCCGCGCCTCGAGGACGAACTCCGTCGACGGTTCCCCGAGTTCGTCGACGCACACCTTAGCGAAACACGTGACGAGTCCCGCCGTGCGCCGCGAGACGGCGCTGACACGAGCGAGTACCAGACGCTGTCCGAGTGGGGCGCTCAGACGGGTCGTGTGCGTCTTCTTGCGTGGCTCCCTGCCGACGACAAACGGACGGTCAAAGCCGCGAAGGACGCAGCTACGGCGGACGTTCTACCGTTCTCGCCTAACTCTGTGGACGCGTTCGTTGGTGACCTCGCCGCTGCAGGGTTCGTCGAGGTTGACCACCGGACCACTGAGAGCAACGTGCTGTCTCTCACGGACGAAGGACGCCGCGCACAGGCGCTCATCACCGATAATTTCCGCATTGAGCATCCCAAACAGGTGTCTCTGGAGTCGGAGTCTTACTGCCCCCCCTCAAATCTCGTCAAGGAAAGTGTAACGCGCCGTTCAGGCACGGAGGGTGGGGACCCGGACCTGACCGCAGAGGAGTGGCTGGCGGACACCGGCCGCGCCGAAGACGCACCGTCGCCCGTTCGGTGGATGGACGCCGACGGTTGCCGTCTCGACGCGTGGACGCTTCACCGCCGGATGAAAGCTGGCAAACGCGTTGACGGCGTCACTGCGGTCGATGAGGACGTTACGGAGTTCGATGACGGCCGCGTCGTCTACCTGAGCGCCTTCGAAGATGACCTGCAGGTCGTGACCCAGTGGGGCAATGCCGGACAAACACTGGTGCGGGTCGCGAAGGCCTTATCCAGTCGTCTGGTGTGGGACCGAGTCCTCGACGAAGACACTGTCGGACGCGACCTCGATAACATCCTCGGGATAGGTGGACTCTCGAAAGGTGACCTCGCGGACGCCCTGCAGCGCGGCCTTCAGCTACCCATCAAGAAAGAAAACCTCGACTACGAGAGCTTGCGGAGCAAACTGCTGTACAAGGGCGGCGTACTCCTTGGTCAGATGGGGGTCTTCAACGAGGAGGACGACTTCGCGAAGTCGGAAGTGATGCTCGACGCTCACGGTCTCATCACCTGCATGACGACGTTGCTGCACCACGTCGGAGTCGACGTGACGATTCACGTCTGCGTTCCGAACGTTCGGATGCTGAAAGCCGACGAGAACCGACTACAGGGCTTTCTGGACTGGTTCCGGCATACGGTCCCGAAACAGACGAGCTACGGGATGCATTCCGCGTGGCGCCACGTCGGAGAGACACGAGAGGGGAAGCTCAAGTTCCGCCTGCCGGTCGACGTTGACGTCGAAGCCCCGTCCGCGGAGATGACCGCGTCGTTCGTCGTCTCCGGTCGCGGAGCTGACGACCTCGTTGGACCACTGGCGTCGACGCTCGAAGACATCGACGTTCGCGAAGCCGTCGCGACCGGAGCTGAAGAGACGATGAACCTCTCCATCCCGGTCGCTGACGGAAGCTCATTCCATCATATCAAGGATGTCGTCAAAGAGATAGCTGAGTGGAAAGGTTACCTTCCACGAGAATCGACGCTTCGGCGGACAACACGGGTGATAATGGGTGTTCTCGGCCAATCGCCGTGGTCGGCGTCACCGTTCGCGACGGCCGAGGCACTCCTCGGACTCGCGAAGGCCGACCACCACGAGTTCGGCGTCCACCACCTGCAGCACGCACTGTCGACACTCCCGGCTGACCGGCTGTTCCCGGCCGCGAAGCCGTCTGTGCGGACGATGGTGAAGATGCTTCTCAGTGCAGACGGTCCCGTGTCTCCGAAGAACCTGAAAGCGGCCACGTCGACGGCGAGTTACGAGCGGAACACGAGTGACCTCGAGGCCATCGCTCTCGTTGAGCGTGGTGTCGACGGCGGCCACGACTGGACGATTTCACTCGAACCGTGGTGGGCACGGTCCTCGACGACAGACCGGCCCGTCGATGTCCGAGAGGCTGACGGCGACGGCGGACTGCGACAGCGAAGTCACGCCGATGAGATGCTCTATGAGTTCGCGGTTGCGATGGACGGCGAGATGCATCTTGACCCGGTCTGGTACGGCGGTGATGGAGGTGTGAGGGGGGTCGATAAGATAGCCGAGCGACTGCCGAAACTCGCACCGTGGGTTCCGTGGGTGGTCGCACTCGTTGAGGACCTCCCCGACAAACGCGAAGCCGATACTGAGCCAACGGTCGTCCTCGGACGGACGTTGGCCGCGGCCGACACCGCTCAAACGGCACTCGTTTGAAGTCCGTGATTCAGAATGCGAAGAGCCGACGGCTACTCACAGTATTTGGACACTTCCAAGTATGCAAAGTATGTTCACTACCTTCGAATGTGAAAGCTGAGGTGCCGCCGGGCGAGCAGAAGTTAGTCTTCGTCTTCGCAGACAATATCTTGTAACTGCTCCATCATCTCTGGGTAGCGTTCTCTAAGAATCTCAACATCATCTTGCATTCGCTTCGAAATACGGTTTCTGACCTGTGACTCAACCTTGTACCGGTAGTTGTCCTTAACGTCGGCTTCTCCACTCAATATCTCGCGCTCTCTCTCGGTCATCAATGCTCGTCCTTCACTCATATCGACCACTACAGCCCCCTCATTGAAAAGATTACTGTTTATGGTGTATACTGCATTTAGTAAGTATTAAGTACCCATAGTTCTTTGTAAGAAATAGAGCGGGAACCCCCCGCTCTGTAACCAATGACCGACGACGAAAGACAAAGATGGGAGGACACGAACCTCAGGCTGACGGTCATCCTGAAGGTATCCGCTCTCCTCGCCGGTC
>NZ_CP172600.1:0-70043 GCF_044593955.1 Haloferax sp. S1W | reverse complement strand
CCCCCGGCCCCGCAAGCACCGCAGGCACGAGGAGCGCAGCGGTGGTCGCGGGATGCCGAGCGGCCGAGGGCTTTCAAGGAGAATGTTCGTATGCCCGCAGCGACACCCCGCGTTCCGATCAAAATGTGTCTGAAATATCAACCACGAGAGCTTCTCGTTCGGCTTCTGGTGGATAGTGGCACTATCACGAGTGCACTTTCAGGCGGAGTTATTCTTTTTCGCGGAGTCAACTGCGGTCTCTAAATCCTGTAGCAGCTCCTCGGCATCTTCGACTGACACCGACCGGTGGATTGGCCCGCGGCGGCCGTTGACTGTGATTAGAATTGCGCCGTTCTTTTCTTTGATATTCACCATGATTCTAGCAGTGTGTCAAAGAGTGAATAGGCTTCGGGTGATCGAACTCTAGCCAGCGCATCCTCACGACATTACACTTGAGGAGACGGTATCGGATTGCTTCTCCTAGAAGGTCCTCTCAATACATATTTTCACTTTCACTACGGTTGGACTACTTATAAGACACATCTTGAGAATATTCAACGCTAGTGCTTGGTATTGGGGAACTGATCGCGTCGAAAGCTATTGGACAGACCGTAAAAACGGTCGTGCAAAACATTCTGTCTAAGCTAGGACTTGATCTTGGGGAGGATGATGACGACCGAGAAGAGCGGAAGGAATTAATCCATGCTCTCGCGCGAGCACAAAAAGAACAGGCCGAGGCTCGCCAAATGGCAAATGCCGAAAAAAGGGACAAGGAGGCTGCTGAAGAACGACTTGAACAGCAAAAACGTGTCCTCGACCTTATGGAGCGAAAGGGATACGACCGGGAAATGCTGGTCGAACGATATCAGGAAGAGAACTCTCTGTCAATAATTCTTGTTGCTGCCGCCGATAAGGGTGAAGACAGCGAGAATACGTATCTCAAAGATAAGCTCAATAACGAATACAATGCGGAAGCTATTGCAGGGGCTTTGAAAATAATCCCTCCAAGTCAAGTACCTGAATCGGTCGATAGCGATAGTGATGTTGAGCAGTGGGCAAAAGATCTGGTCGACGAACAGCCCAACAATGGCCTCCCATCTGGAATCTATTTTGCCACACGAAAGAATATTGACGAAGTCTACTCGGCTATTAACACTGAAGAGTTCGATAACGGGTGGAAGACAGCGTCAGAGGTAGTTGACGATATGTTGGGCGTAGACGACCTCCAAGGTCTGATAAATTCTGCCCCGGTTAGCCCGATTTCTCTTGTTCGAGATGGGGACATCCATTTTCTTGCTCACGGTGTTCTCTCCCCATCGCAAATCGATTCAATCGACCGTCAACAAAAGCAGATTGCATCTGAGCTTGGCGACCCTGATCTACGCGTTCTAGCAGAAGATATCTCTCAGGAAACGATGGAATCAGCGTTGGACGGTGTCGTCAACACCCCGGATAAGGCTGCAGACGCACTCTTAACTGAAGCCAAGAGAATACATCAACAGTTGCGGGAGTCGAAGGGAATCACATCTGTCCAATAGTAACTCGGCTGCTTCCCCGTTAGTTGACACAGCCGACATCCTTTCGGACTCAGTGAGGAGGAGACCGTCTCGGTTCCCGAGAGACTGCGTCTCCCGAGACCACGGCGCGAGTCGCCCTGAACGTCCCCTGAACCCGTAAAGTTCGCAGGCATGAGGACCGCAGCGGGGTTCCAGTGAGCGAAGCGAACAGGAGCAGGTGAGACGCAGTCTCACGTAGTCGCGGCATGCTGAGCGCTGGGAGAGCAAAACTCTCCCGAGCTAACGGGCGGCGTCGTCGCCCGTGAACGGCCGAGGGCTTTCATCTGTTGTGCCTACGTCCTTGATAGAGTCAACTCTGCGTTGCAAAATACCGAAGTGATTTATATATTGGTTCGCTAGTATGCAACAGTATGCTCACAGAAGGCGAGGTTCGCGCCCTTACTGCCCTCCACGGTGAGCAGACGGTCTCTGAACTCGCGACGAATCTCGATCGGAGTCTTAGCTACACGTCAGAACTCGTCGAACGCCTCGAAACGGCTGGCCTCGTCGAGGCACGCCGACAGGGGAAAACAAAGCGGATTCGACTGTCGGACGCAAAGGCCCTCGAGTTACTCACGAACCTCACACAGCAGTATTCACACATCGACTGGCCGGAGCTGTTGTCAGGGGCAGCCCTCCGTGTGTGCTACTTCCTCGATACCCCACGGACTGCGACCGAACTCGCACGTCGCGCCGACGTCCACCGAAGCACCGTCCACCGTACACTTGCCCCGCTTCAGCATCGCGGACTCGTCTACCAAACCGACGACGGGGCGTACGCACTGAACGACGGCTTCGAACAGCTGAGCGTATTCGCTCGTGAGCTTGCCCATCACGTCCACCGTCAGACTGTCGAAGAACAGACCGACACCTACACGATTCTGTGGGAGTCTCTCGACGAGTTCCTTGTGCAGACGACGATTGAAATCGCTGACGAACACTTCATCCCGACAGGCCCAGACCAGTTCCAGCGGTACGGCCTCCCGTTGTTGGCACGTGACCGTCGGTACTACCTCTATTCGGAGGCGACGAGCGAGCTCTCCCCGGAGATGTTGTGCTGTCACATGCTCGTAATCGATTCGGGCGCACGAATGCAGTCATACTGTCTACTCTTGCTCAGTCACGTCGACGTCGACCGCGACGAACTTCTAGCCCAAGCCACCAAGTACGGCGTCGACGACGTCGTCGACGACCTCTACATGTATCTCGACACCAGCGGTGCCCAGCGGACGTCCCGACTTCCCGAGTGGGAGGACTTCCAGGAACTGGCTGAGGAGTACGAGGTGGCTCCATGAGGGCGCGATTCGATAGCGCATACATCCGCTCAGAACTCGAGCGCATCGGCCAGCAGCTGGACAACCCACTTACTGTCTTCTTGATTGGCGGTGGGTCGATGGCCTTTCGCGGACTCAAGGAGACGACCAAAGATATCGACCTCATCGTCTCCTCCGGCGACGATCTGAGTCAGCTACAAGCGGTGCTCCTCGAGTTGGGGTACGATATCGTCCGGGAGCCGGACGAAGAGTACGAAGAACTTGGTGCCCAGCGAATCCTCGAGAACGATGATGGGTGTCGTATCGACGTCTTCAACCAGCAGGTGATCGGCAAGCTGATTCTGTCTCCAGGTATCCGTGAGCGGAGCGAACAGTATCTCGACCCAGGGAATCTCGTGGTCGAGCTCGTGAGTCCAGAAGATATCTTCCTGTTCAAAGCGGTTGCCGGTCGGGTGGACGATATCGAGGATATGTTCTCGCTGATGCAGACCGGCCTCGAGTTCGACGTCGTCGAAGCAGAACTCGAGATGCAGGTCGAACTCTTGGAGCAAGAGCTGTTCGTGACGTACGTCAACGAAGCGTTGACCGATCTCACCGACCAACACAACGTGACGACGCCGTTGCACGGCCCCGTGGCGGAGATCACCGAGCACGTCTACGAGGAGTTGGAGGTGCTGCACGCGCTTGACGAACCGAAGTCGGTAGCTGACCTGCAACAGGAGCTTGACTGGCCTGCAGCGGACGTACAGAAGATTGTGAGGCGGCTGGAAGAGAAAGACGCCGTCGCGTTGACCGATGGGCGCGTAGAACGTCGCTCAATGACGGTCTGAGAGCACAGATCAACAGTCGAATTGAACCGCCGCGGGAAACGTGATTCGGTTTAGGTTACTTGATAAACGCCATCATACGGCAAGTTTCACCTTCCGGAAGCTCGTGCCGTCGAAAACCATCTCATAAAACTCGACAGGCGGGGAATCGTCATCTTGGCTGCTTTCGGTGAGAATCCGCATTACCTCAAAACGGTCTTCAAGGCTAGTCCGTAGGCCAAATACAACTCCTGCAAGTTGGGATAAATCATATGTGACTTTCCGATGAGAATCTTCTACACCTAATAGATCGGGTAACACCATGCGTATTTCTTGTTCATGTTTCCACTGCTCCAGTTTCGTCGTTGACATACTGTGGAAGTGATCCCACAGGTTTTCACGCCAGGAATCTTCGTCCTCCAAGATCTCGTCCACAATTGGGCTGGTATCTCCGTCCGGTGTGGAATGCCATGCCGACATGAGCTTCGGACGTGGAAGTGTACCTAAGAACTGAAAGAAGTCCACCTGGGGTGGAGGGGATTCATAGTCAACAGCGTACAGCGGCGCTTGAATCTGCCCAGTTATGGGTTCCGAGCCCTGCCATCCGGTCCTTCCATTCACAGTAAGCTCTGCCCACGACCCATCGGATTGGCCGTCTGTGTGGAACATCAAAGCAGCGCCTCGGTGTTCGTCTGCATACGCAGCCCACATGGACGGACTTGTGCACTCCTTGGAAAAGCATAACGTGTGCCAATTCGGATGGATGAGCGAATCACAGATTTGCCTAACGTATCGGCCAGGAAATGACGCGAACAAGAGGATTTCTTTCTTTGTGTGCAGTTCAAGCTCGTCGACTTCAGTCTCCAACGCCCGCTGTAGGAACGTGTGCGAACCGAGGGGGCCAACGTGCGATGCGATGAACTCTATCCCTGGTGCTTCGGCCTCCTCATCCATGGCGGCAGAAAGGCCATCTAATATTTCCACAACGGTGTCTGAGTCTATTGAATTCGTGACCTTGGGCCACGTTTCAGGAATCATATTTGAATTCCGCAGTGTATCCAATACAGATGCGAGCGCCGAATGATGGATAACCGACAAGAACAGTTGCAGGCTTTTCCTCTTCAGCGGCTTTGGCAGGGAAGCTAGACTTGAAGGGATTCTTTCAAATCCTCCCTCATCGAAAAAGGACTGACAAACGGAATTGAATTGCTGGCGATAATCATCGGTAGGGAGGTCGTCACGGGTTAGCTTGGGATCTATAGCATATTCATCAAGATCTTCGTCATTATCAGAGAGCCTGCAGATTATGGCCGCCCGATGGAGATTCAACAGATAATGCCGGAGCAGATTCTCCCACAGGACTTCATCCCCTTCCCAAAACACATCCTGATATCCCTCAAGTGGATCGTTAAAGTACCGCGGTGAGGAAAGTGCCAATTCCTGTTGCTCAAGCTCACGATATTTTCCGATTAAATTCCTCATTGGGCGAAACCGGTAGACAATGGTCATACCACCCTCATCCTAGTGTGGCTTCTAACGCTTTGCGGTGGGGCGAGCGGTTCATTACAACTCGGGGTAGATGCCGGCGGGTCAAGTTGACGGAGATACAAACCTCAGGGTGCTCGTTGCGAGTTGGAATTTAACAAGCAGCCGCACTGCTTAGCCAGGTCACTAGCCATTCACCTTTGCTATCACCTTTCGTAACGCGATGAGTGGTAGGCGCGTAATCAATATTCAGCGCAGCCCAAGAAATTATCAGAAGATGAGTGTTTCAACAGAGCCGTCTCCACCACTTTCTGACCGACTACGACTCTGTATCAAGACTCACTAACGAGATGGTCGTCTAGGTCCCGCGTCCAGTACGCCGCTGGCCCACCGGGACTACATCTCGCACACAGCTGTAGTGGGCCTTCCAGGTGGCCGAGTTCGACACGGAACCGTGTGAGGGCTGCAAGCGCATCGACGACGAGACCACAGCTATCGCAGGCGTAATGGTCACGCTCGTCGGGACCGGGATTCGATTGGATCGCGCAGTCGACGCAGATCGGGTGTGTGACTCGTTCGTCTTTTCCCCAGGTATGTGCCTCCCCCGCGTCTGTACCGGGAACCGCATCGCAGAAGGCACAGCCAGCAAGTGTCTGTTGCATCACTCTCCTCCCTCGTCGGTGTCGCAAGCGGCGGTCCAGCCTCGATGGAAGACCGCGAGTTGGAGTATCGAGTCGAATGCCTCGTCGCTTGGCTCGTGGACGAGGACCCGTTCGTCGGGGATGGGAGTGATGACGTCGTCGTCGACGAGGTCATTGACCAGAGAATGGGCTCTCCTCTCGTCAATATCCGCTACCGAGACGCGGGCGGCATCTTGATCCTGTGCGACGAGTTCCGCTTCAAACTGTTCGTGGTCGGCTGATGCATCGTCGAGTGCGTCTGTACCGGGCATGGGAATCACGTCGGCGCGAATCTACGCGCCTCGGCCTCTCAGGCGCGGACAAACTACTCGCTGCACGCCGTTAACCAACACTGCGGAAGACTGCAGTTCTATGTTGGTTAACTCGTGGGGGCTCAGAACTGATGAACGGGCTTCACGTGGAACGTGTCTGGGTCAGTGTTCGGCGTTTCGTCGGTTCGATCCAAGGAAGACCGCAAGAGTCGGTTGACCAACTCTTCACGAACCGCTTCACGGCTGACTGTCGTTTCGTGCCAGCCGAGACGTTCGTCGAAATACCGCTTCTTGAACCGCTGACCGATGTCGTCGACGGCGATGAACTGTGTCCGCTTCACGCCCGCTACGCTCGTTGAGACGAACTCGGCTCCGACGTCTTCGTGGGTGAGTTCGACGAGTGCGCACTCGACGAATGAGACGATGCCAGTCGGACTTCTGTTGTGAGGGAGCGTCAGTTCGAGATCTGCCCACGGTTCTTCGCTCGGTTGCTCAGTGTGCTCACTAGGGAGTCGTGATCGCTGTTGCTCGTGTTCAGAAGACATGGTTGTTGAGTGGGTGCCTACGACAGCCCCCTCGTCCCTCTCGGGGGCGACAAACTCCATCGCGGATCGCACTCCCATCTAGTGAGTGAATTCTGATATATCGGCTAGAGACGGTCGTCGTTTGATGGCCCTTCGGCCGGAGAGAGCCAGCGGCGTTTGCACCGGTGTACCCTAGCCTTCCTTTGGATGATTTGGAAGGTACAGAGTGGATTATGACCAGCCCAGATTAGTTTATAGTGGTGTCGGGCAGTTCTCAGGCGGTAATAGGGTCCTCGACGAACCAGAAAATGCGGTGGTTGGGAAGAATTGTGCTTGACGGTGGGGTGAAACACTCGATTTCGGGGGTATTGGTGCTCTAGTGTGAGCAGGCTTGGGCAGCATCTAACCAAGGAAATTGATGGCTCGTTTGATGCCTCTGCAGATGACCTCCCCGTCACTCTCGAAATCAGGCGATACAAGCTCTGAAAAGTGCATGACGGGATTTTAGACAGGGTTGCGCACTTCTCTCAGAGATATATAGATACTGTGGTAGGTTTCTGTGGGGCTAGGGTCTGAGTCGTTGCTGAAATCCCAAACGAGCGCATTATGAGAAATGGTGCTGACTTGAAAATCTCAGTACCAGTGAACTCTGGTTTTCGTCGTACTATCGGTTGTCGTGCCCTACAGCTGTCCGTGGGGATAGCCCCGGTGCATCGGATTCAAAGAAGTCTTTCTCTATGAGTTCAGATTTCACTTTTCGACCGAGCTTTACCTTCCCAGGAACGAGGCCAGCCGATCGAATGAGATATTTGAATCTGGGATTTTCGGCCATCCGACTAGCCTCTGCGTCTCGTCGTCGATATCGGCGCTCGTAATCGACTATCAGCTCAATCACCAGCAGCGCGATACCCTCGATTCGTTTCTGGTTGCCGAATACTGTGAGATCTAATAGTAACATCCCGCGAACTGCATCCGCTTGCAGGTGTCGTGGAACGTCCAGCTGATTACAGTAGGCCTGCGTAATCCGCTTCTTGTCGATTGTCGCTAACCGGGATGCTTGGTTTCCATCTGATGGGTGTCGTCCTTCTTGATGCAGTGCGAGTCGTGTCTCAGGAACTTTGAATCGAGCGAACCGACTGGCCTTCCTTCGCTCTGCTTCGACCCCAATCGACGTTGCACCAATCGGCTCGTAGCCAACTGACCACGGACTGAGTTCCACGTCCCATGCCGGCGGAAGATCTGCAGCAGCGTCATCTGGCGCGTCTGTTCCTCGGTAATCGAGTGGCGGGTGCTCATCGCTTGCCTTCGAGGTCTGCTGGTTGTGCGTTATGGATCTATCTCGATAAGCCGCTTCCTCGTCGTCCAGTTTCGGAACCCGAACCACCCGACGCATCTGCTACAGCGTTCCGTGTCACCTCTCTTTAATATACCTGCAAGTCATCGAGATTACCCCCCTTCTACCCTTCAAAATCATTCAGTAACTCATATATAACTTATAAGTTGATTATCTTTTATATGTCTTTCAGCAACAATACCATCACATGAGGGAGACGGTCGGTGACGGCCAGTGGCCGGAGCAGACCCTACAATTGCATCGAACCATTTGGTTCGGAGCGTATTCGACTGCTTTGAGAGCATTGTCGCCATTAGGCGACGAGAATTAGTACCATTGCAATTCGAAGCGATGCTCCTTCGCTTAGCGTATGGTATCGTGCGCGAATTCGCGCCCGCGTTCAACCCCTTTGGGCTTCCAGCCATAGCGGAGATGCAGACTCTTACTCGATTCAGGGACCTACGGTCCCACTGAGAACCCCTACAACGCGTCAACAGTGCTCCAGGAGAGCAATTAGTAGCGCGTGTTGAGTTGGGGTTTGAGGACCGACTTCCCCCTCGAGATTGATGCGCTGTTCGTCTACTGGTGAGTGGCAACGCTGTCCAGGCGACGAACGAAGCATCGGAGCTAGATTATCATGAGTACGAAAAACCTGACCTTCGAGCACTGCCTACCGACGATTACGAACCACGCTGCTGAGCAGTGGGAAAAGCGAGTCCGCGTTGACGAGCCTGAACCACTGGCGGCCGCGATCCACGATACCTTTGAAGTTGATTCGCTGGTTGACGGCGATACGGCATTCTACCACGCTGAGTACGACATGCTGCTGGTGGTGAAGGCGTGGCACGTGGTGACCGTGCTGTATGCGGATCACGACCGGATGGACACGACGAGTATGCGACGGTGTGAGTGTGGGTGTCTGGTGGATCTGTTTGAGCACGATGCCTGCCCCCGCTGTGATGACCCGGTCGACGGAAAGATAACTGTCAGTGGGGGGTGGTTCTGATGGCAGTTCGACAGGGTCGGACACGGCTCAACGAGATGGACGGCTCCGGTGACAACGTGTTCGTCATCGCAACGGTGACCCACATTCAGGACCTGGCTAGCCACAAGCCCTACCAGAAGGGACTGCTTCGTGACGGATCGCTATCGAGTGACGATGTCCGGCCGTTCGTGGTGTACGATCCAGATATCAAGCTGGAAAAGGGTACCCGGTACAAGCTAAACGGTTTCGATCACCCGTATGAACGCTTCGACGAGATTCAGCTGCTGCTCGGCGAGGGTGCCTATGTGGAGGCATTCGAGAAGTGAGGGGTCACTACCCCCCTTTTCGTCAAAATAGAGGCGCGGGAGGTGGACGAGAACTCTTTTTCAACTAATTGCCAAATTGAACGCCAGAGATACCTCGCCCTGGACGCGAGTACCGATGCTCAAAGCTAGAATTCCTCTCCCGTAGACCCGTCTTCATCCAGTTGGTCATACATTTCATCCGGGAAGGGAAGGCTCCCCCAGATCGAGTAGGGGCACTGCTCCTGGCCGATGCAGTACCGCTGCATATCGTCGTTGTCACAGTTCATCGGAAGCGGGGTGTCGCCTCCAATGGTGTTCGAGAACTCGTAGCGAATCTGGTAATCGGTGACCTGTTCGTCGTACCAGGGCCACCGCGAGAAGACGTCCTTGAGGTCTGCGACAATCGTCTCGAGGTCACTATCCTGGTACTGGGGAAGCCACATCACCATCCGGGCGAAGTTGTACAGGTCCTTTCGGACCGGCTTCTTCTCGTGGAGGCGCTCGGCCATATTCGCCATACAGGGAAGCTCGAACAGGTCCTCGATTGCCTCGACGTCGAGGGTCTGGACGCCACGTGAAGACTCCTGAATCCGATAGTGGTTCGTATTTCCGTGCTCTCGAATGGTCAGGCTCCGGTGGTCGCGCTGGGATGCGAGAAGGTTTCCGAGACTCCGAGGACTCGAGATGCGATTACACACGTCTCGCTTCCAGCCCGCTTCCGGATCGTACGCCTCCACTGCTTCAAACAGCTCCTTCGCCGAGTGGAACTCCCCCAGTGAGACGACCTCGTCTGGAGCGTCTCGAATCGCGTCCCGGAGCACACGGATAGTTCGTTCACCCGGGTTCCAGTCTCGCCAGATTCGTTCGTGGTGTCCCGTCTCGATGAAGCGGTCGATACGTTCTGTGATGGCTGACTCATTCGTCGTTAGCCACGTCAGCTGGTCTTCGGAGAGGTTCTCCTCTTGGACTCGCAGGAGCCTCTTGAACGCACGTCTGGCGTACTCGCGATACTTCGTGTCGAAATCACCGACCGGTACGTAGAGGCAGTTGTTCTTGATGCGAGTGTGCAGTTCTCCGGTCTCTCCTGGCTCGGGGTCGGCGTGAACGAGACAGTCCCTCGACGCCGCAGCCATCGGGATTTCGAGATACAACCCCTCACCAAACTCGGGCATCTCCTTGATCCCTGTACAAACGCGACCAGGGTGCGGACCATCCTCTCCGGGGTCTTTCGCGTACAGCACCTCTGCGATATCCTGTTGGAGACTCCCATCACCGAATTCTCGAAGGAGGGAGGCGAGATTGTTGACGTAGAGCTCGCGAATATCGTAGAGGACCTGCACCTTTCGCGGTGGGGCGTGCTCGAACTTCGGGTGCGCCTTGACGCAGACTGCGCTCAACGTCGCGAGAACGGCGAGCGTTCCGGGCTCGTCGACGAAGGGTTCCTCTGCGGCGTTGGCCCTGACGTCTTCTTTGAACGCCGCTGTCCCGAATCGCTCGAGATCGTTCAACAAATCTTCTGGTTGCTCTTCGTCGTCGACGATATAGCGGTTGTAGCCCCGCGTGAACAGCTGGTTGACGCAGCTCGTGCCGTATTCGAGCGGGAGCGTTGCAACGCGATAGGCGGCACGCTCGTCCTCGACAGGCGTCGACTGAGTCATTCCTTGACCATCTCCGGTGTCGCAGACCGGATGTCGAAGGTTGGGCTCTCAATTGGCATGACGATGCTACAGACGTCAGCGTGCAACGAGTAGGGCAGTCGGGCGACTCGACGACGGTCGGCGGTGACCACTGGGTCGATGGGAATCTCGTAGGTGTCTTGCAGAAGGTCGTTCAGCACTTCCCGACTCTTGGCGTCGTACCCATGGGATGGATCACTGTCGAGGAGGTAGACGTGGACGCCCTGGCCGCTGTACACAACGATCGTCTCCTCGGCGTTGAAGTCGTCCTCGAAGATGTCTCGCACCTCGAAACCGTACTCGATGGCCCGTTCGATATCCTCGAAGGCATACGGGTAACCTGCTGGCTCTGCGTCGAGAATACCCGTGGAATCGAGCAGTTCCTCACTGTCTCCCGAACCATCCTCGTCCGACACTGCCCGTGTTGCTCGCTCTCGGGCGATTGTTTTCGCGTCGATATCGATGAGGAGCACCCACGGTCGTTCCCAGTGATCGAGGGCGTAGTAGACCGCATCAGGACGTGGGTCTGGTTTGTCGAGCAGATCAGGATCGGCGAGCGCGAAGTCGCTCCGCCCAAGTGGATCGTTCCGTGCTGGATGGCGGATGAACTCGAGGACGTCGTCGAAGTCGTGGAACGCTGCCGTGGTCCGGTCACCTGAGACGTTCGTCTGCCACGTATCTCGACGGATGAAGTCCTTGTCTGGGACTCCGTCTTTCCGTACCGGGTGTGGCTCCTGAAACGCGAGTGCGTACTGTTTCGGCCCCTTCGCGGTGATGAACGACGGGAGTTCGTCGACGTACGAGGGGAACTCCTCTGCATAGTACCTGTAGATCTCTTCGCGGGTTGCGTGGCGCCACGTCATGTGTTGTACTCCTGGTCAAGTTTGTTGAAGCTCCGAATCGTCGTCAGCCCAGCCGCATCGAACGATTCAACGGCCTCTCGAATGTCCGAGAAAGACCGGGCTGCACGCCCGCTCACGCTGCTTTCTATCCGGTCGGCTTCTGCGAGACGGTCCAGCACCTCGACGGCCGTCTCGCGTCTGTTGAACGCCCAGACAGCGTTCGCGTCCGCCGTGCTCTGCTTGTCGTAGTCGTCGACCGGCGCGTGTTTGTTGTTACTCGCGAGTTCGGCTTCACCGACCCACACGAGTTCCCCGTCAGCATCGAGACCGACAACGTCGAACACCGTCTCTTCATCGTACTCGTAGTACGGCTCGACCTGTGCGACGTCGTCGCGGGAGTCTAACCACAGTTCGAGCAGCTTCACACCGACCTTGTGCGGTGTCTTCTCACCGATGTCCCCCTGACCAGGACCGACCTTGAGCTTCTGACCGAGGAGTTCTCGCCCTGCCGGGAGGACGGTGTAGTACTTCCGACCGCACGCTCGACCTTCCTCCAGCAGGTCTTGCTCGACGAGCCGTTGCACATCCAGATCCTCAAAGTCGTTCTTGAACGAACTCATTGAATCCAAGAGTCTGTGATTTGGTGCGTCACCATTCATCACTTCGAGGATGCGGGTTAGGAATCGGACGTCGTCGTGCGTGAGTCCGCGCCGCTGGAGTTCGTCATCTGGAACGGTTACACCACCTGCCTGTACTGGTGACGGCCCATTCTCTTCGACAGTTGTCTCCGCTTCTTCACTGACTGGTTCTTCCGGCTCAGTTGCCCCGGAATCTCCAAACAGCGAGGTTGTGTCCGCGTCTCTTTCTTCCTCCTCTTCAGCGGCCGCCGAACCACTGGTTGCCTGTCCGATGAACGACGACTGCGCCGAGTCCGTAGGGCTAGTCGAGTCTACGGATGTCGAACCTTCGTCGTTCGGTCTACTTCCCCAGCCCTTGTCTTCGGCTGTCTCCGATTCGCTGGTAGTCTCTGCAAGCCCATATCGGGCCTGTGTTCGCTCCGAAAGCCGTGGGAGGGCCACGGTCTCGAAGTGGTCCTCCTGTTCGACAGAGAGTGGCTCGTCGCTCTCTGGATGGCCGGCTGCTATCGGGAGTGGCTTCACCGAGAACGGGGCCGGCCCCGTCTCCCCGAATGACGGACTCGGGAGTTGCGCGATCCACTCCCCGCTGGGGAGCGTGTTGATACGATTCCGAAGGTCGGTCGGGCTCAAGTCTTCGTGGGCTAGCGACTCTGCGAGGTCGCGCTCGATGGAAATGTTCCCGATGAGCTTCGTCTTGATGTTGTTGAGGACCTCGTCGTAGGCGCGTTCGCTCCGATTTCGGACCTGCCCGGGGAACTGCATCACCAGTCCCATGCTCAGACCGAACGACCGCCCTTGTGGAAGCAACTGCTCGGAAACGAGTTTCGTTGATGCGACGGGGGCTGCCTCCTCGATGATGAGGTTCGTGAGGTTCTCGTAGTCCGTGTTCCCGTCACGTCGACGCACCTGTACTGCGTCCCAGAGGTTACTCAACAGGAGGAGTGTGATCGCTCGCTGTGCCTCCGGACGTAGATCTCCCAAGTCGAACAGGATCGTGGCGTCTTCGTCGAGGAACTCGCGGAAGTCGAATCGGTTGTCAACGTACTCTCCGGTATCGTCCTGTTCCGGGACGTGGCTGAAAATCCGTCGCAGGTGTGCGTCCTCTCTGAGCTTATCGAGGCGGTTCCCGACGGCGTCCATCGACACCTGAAACCGGTGGTCATCCTTCGCGAAGTGCCGTGTGAGCGACTCCTCGACGTTCCTGTTGTCTGCCGAAACCGGCGGGACAGTCCGCTCTCGCTGCATCCGGAGGGCTGCCGCGAAGAGATCGTCTAGGCCGAAGACGTCGTCGTTCCCGTACTCCTCGTCGAAGAGGGCCTTGATGAGGTAACTGAGAATCTCGTTGGCGACGAACGCCTGTCCGTACTGCTCGCGGCCCATGATCATCCGCAGGATGTCGTGGAAGTGGTCAACCTTGTCCTGGATGGCGTCCTCGCGGTTTCGCCCGGCTTCGAGCGCGGGCCGGATATCGAAGAAGGAGAACGCGGGGACAGTCTCCGGGACGCGGAACTGGTAGACGTCGTCTAGCCCGTTGAAGCGGTCGTAGTGACAGCGAAGGTAGTTGGCACACATGCCGTCGCCTTTCGGATCGACGACCACAACGGGGCCGCCGGTCGTCTCACGGAGGGACAGCGCATCGTTGATGATTGCCTTCGATTTCCCGCCGCCGGTCGATGCGAACCGGCCGTAGTGCGTCGTCAAGAGCTTGGGCGGAATCCGAATCGGGTCCGGTTGGGGAGCTCCGTTCTCATCGAGCGCATACCCAATCGCCATCCCCTCCTGAAACTGCTGAATCAGGTCCGGATTGGGCCACGGAAGTGGGTTCCGACTTTGCTGTTCAGCGCGGGTTCCGCGTGTCCCTTCTACTGTGAGTTGCTCGGAGGAAGGAACCAAGACGAAGTTTGCGAGTTCCGTTCCACTGAGGACGAAATCAGGCTGGGTCTTGCCTCTCCCGGTCGTAATCTCTCGGTCAAGTAGCCGCCGGAGGGCAGTCCGTGCGTTCTTCTCCTTCGTCTTTTCTCGGAAGCCACCAGCACGGAGTCGTTCTCCCTCGACTTCGTAATAGGGGCCGTCAACCGGGTCGAACACGGGACGAAGTGAGTTCATCTGGGCCGCGAGTTCGTCGTGAGATTCGTCGTCGGTCGGAACACCGATTGCCCTGATGTTGGCAGTGTACGACCGCTTGGGATTCTTCGCGTCGATGTACTCGATGCGCTTGGCGACTGACTCGCTGAGCTGTTTCTCGTCCTGATTGCTCCGCTGGTCTTCGACCTCGAGGAAAGAGCCCACGACCTCCTGGAAGAAGGTGTCCCGTCCGTCGACGAGATCCTCTTTTCTGACCTCTGCGTCGGACTGCCAGCTCGCCCGACGCTGGAACACGACCTGAAACGCCACGGGTGAGGCTGCCTCCATCAGGTGGTCCACTAGTGACGCCAGTGTCGCACCGGGCTGGTCGACAGCCACTAACCCGTCGTCGCCATCGCCAGCGGCGAAGGGCGTCAGCGATGTCATCCAGTCTTTCTTCCGGGTGGCTGAACCGGACCAGCGCACGCCAACTGGCGAGATGGCGTCGATGGTAGGCCGAGCGAGAATCGTTCCCTCCGCAGTCTCGGTTGGCTTTTCGAGCGTCGTCAGTGGCTTCTCGTCCGGGATTGCACTCGGTGGTGCAAGCTTGAGGGCGATCCCACCGACCTCGACGAAGTGACCAGGGGATGCATCGACCATGGCACCTCCATCTGCAAATGGGGAGGCTTCAGTCGCCGCCGCGTGATTTTGATCACGGTCCTCGCTGTCGAGTTCGTACTGCTCGCCGGGGCTGAATTCGTACTGCAGATGCCCTGCTTCGTAGTGTTCGATGAACTCGGCTCGTGTGAATTCGACTGGTTGGATGAGCCGAGCGGCCACGTCGACGTCGACACGCTCGATGTCGAACGTCTCGGGGTAGATCGAACGGAGCCGTTTTTCCAGTGTATCGCGATGCTCGTCGACGCCGTAGAAGAATTCGACAGGGTCGTCCGCTCCCTCACTCAATGCGAGAAACTCGAACCTCGGCGGTGTCTTACTGTGGAGCGGGTTCAGCTTCTGCGCGAATCCCGTCATCTCTGCCGTCGTCAGTTTGTGCAGGCTTTCGAGGACTCGAGGAATTCCCTCGGGTTCAAGCTCCTCGGATGTCGGCGTGACTCGGAGATATTCACGCATCGTCCTCCCCCTCCATCGCCCCGCCATCAGGTTTTGCAGAGGCGGGTTCGGCTTCTTTCGACTGTCCGTTCGTGGCCTGTTGTTCCAGCTCCTCACGGAACTGCTGTACGTCCGTATCGACCGCCTCCTCGCCAGCGCCGGGGAGTGACTCCCGTGTCTGAGTCGTCGGGTCGAAGTCGATGACTTGCTTCTCTTTGGGCATCGCTTCGACCTTGATACCGCGCCACTCGCCGTCGACGCCGACAAGCGCCTCGGAGAAGCCAGCGTCCTCGTTTCCGGGGACTGCGTCCTGCACGTAGCGCATCTGTGCGTAGTTCAGGCCGAACTCGTCGGCCCACTGCTCGTCCATCCCGTCTAGGCGATGGAACTGCTTGACGGCACACTGATCGAGGATGGCCTCGGATTCAGCGTGCTCGAAGAACTCGTCGACGGTCTGCGTGACGAGCCGAATCGAGAGGTCGTGGTGGCGGTGATGGCGAAACACCGTCTCGAGGAACGCCAGGCTCGCGGCGTCTTGCATGATGTAGCGTGCCTCGTCGATGACGAATACGACCTCCTTGTCAGTCTCTTTCGCCCGCTCGTACACGAGCGAGATGAGCAACTGCATCGTCATCGCCGTACTGCTGTCAACGCTGCCCTCCTGTTGTGCAAGGTCAAGGTAGATGACCTTCTCGTCGCGGATGTCGAACTCCGAAGACTTCCCGAGGTTGTCGTGGCGGCCCTCCTCCTCGAAGGGGCGAAGCTGGTCGAGAAGCCACGTCGCGTCTTCGCGGATCTTCCCGGCCTCCTCATCGGACCGGACCACGAACGACTCTGCGTCGTCGACCATGTCCTCGAAGACGTCCATCATGTCTCGGATGGTCGGACTGGGGTTGCTGTGCGTCGAGATATCGTCGGTGATGTCGTTGCGCTTGTAGGCCCGCTTGAGCCCGAGTTCGAGCGTCGTCCGGCGGTCACCGAGTGAGATACCACGCAGTGCAAAGAAATTCGTCAGGAAGCTCATGGCGTCGTCGAGCTTCTCGTTGAACGGGCTCGCGTCCTCGCCCATCGCCCGCTGGACGTGGTCGGGCGTCTGGCGAATCTCCAGGGGATTCAGTCCCAGTGTCCCACCGACAGTGATGCGTTTCGCTCCAAGTGCTTCGGAGACGCCTGCCCAGTTGTTGAGCGGTTCGAGGATGATGCCGATGCGGTCCTTACTCTGCTCGATAGAGCGGATGAAGTTCTGCTTCGAGCCGAACGACTTCCCAGACCCGGTATCGCCGACGGTGAACATCGCATACCCGTTGTCACGGGCGAACGGGTCGATGACGACCGGGCTCTGGTTGTCTTTGTGGATACCGAACTCGACCCCGCCCTCTTCGAGGATGGTCGCGTTATGCGGCGACGAAAGGAGTGCGCCGACGGCCCCACCGAGGGCGATTGACTCGCGCCCGAATACGTTGTCTCCGATGGGAGCGGCCGACTGCAGCGCGAGGTCCTGCCGACAGATCGCAGTCTTCGGCGTGAGGTTTGCCGGGTCGTCGCGAAGGGCGCTCTTGACCTTCTGGACTGAGTCCCTGAGGTCATCCTTGTCGTCGGCGCGAACCGTGACGAACATCCCTTGGTCGAAGACGTTCGCACCACTCTCGACGGCCTTGTATGTCGCAGCGGCTTCGTTCGCTCGCTCCTGGAGGTACGCACTGCGGACACTCTGTTCCAGATCCGCGTCAACCTGGAGGTCGTCAGCGATGTCCTGCAGTTCGTTCCGTGCCCGCTGCTGGTTCTTCGGGGTGATGTGCGCTGTGAGGTCGAACTCGACGTCGGTCAACTCGAAGAGGTCGCTCAGATAGCCGTCGTTCGGGTAGTCGGCGTAGTCAGCGATGTACAGCGTCGTCGTCCACTGCTCGCCAACCCGAGCGGCTCGTGTCTCCCACTCGATGGCTGCCGGCGCGGTCACTGTCTTGTGGGACTCGGAGATGTCGTCGAGGAGCTGTCCCTCTGCGTGCCCCTCTTCGAGCGTCTCCTCGTCGAGGACGTCCGAGAAGTCGACTTCGGGTTCCTCGTCGGCGGTGTGGCGGTCCCAGAGGAGTTTCCCGACGACTCCAAGGACCACAACCAACAGGAGGTAAATCGCCGCACCTTCGGGCGACGTTGGGTTCAGTAGCCACTCTGTGAGCTGGGTGAAGGGCCCACTCCCCGCCTGCAGGACGACGTTACGCATTGGTCTCATCCTCTCGGCGCGAGTGGCCGATGATCGGTTGCTCGCGAACAACACGCTCTGCTTCGTCGTAGTCGTGCTCTCTCCCGTTCCAGAAGTCCATGTTCAGGACGAACAGTTCGACCGTACTGAGTCGACGAGCAGACCAGCCAGAGGCCTGCTGGATGAACTCGGCGCGAACGTCGTTGACGCGGCTGTCCAGCTTCTCGAACATCTGCGCCCGCCGCTCGACATCCGTCAGGTCCTCACGACGGGTCACGAACGGATTGAACAGGAACCCGATGACGGGGAACTGCGTCAGTTTTTCGGCAGGTGTACCTTCGTCTCGGTATCTGTCGTAGACTTCGAGCGGCGTGACCTCGACGCCGATGTAGTAGCGGACCTGCTGGATACCTCGGTCACGCATCTCTTTGGGACGCGTCTCGCGGTACTCCTCGAGGAGTTCCCGGAAGATCGGGTTCTGCTTGACGTCCTCGTCGTTGAGCCGCTCCTCGATTGTCTCGGTGATTTGTTCCACCGGAAATGACTGGGTTGTCGCGTGGAGCTTGAGCTTCGAGTCGAGTTCCTTGTTGGCGAACTCTTCCCCGGCCTCCTGGAGCTGTGCCCAGTCGTCGGACATGGCGAAGTCCATATTCCCCGGGTCGATCTCGATGAACGCTTCCATCGTGCCGTCTGTCCGTTGAATTGCTCCAGCACCGGGCCACGCCCGCTTGACGTTCGTGAGGTCCTGCGTTCGCTCGTCCGGTTTGAACGGCGTGTAGTTCGCGAGACCGCCCTCGTTTCGCTCTGTCTCGTTCGTGGTACTCTCGGGCTCTTCTGGGGAACTGAACGTTACTCGCGGACGCTTGGCGTAGCGATAGACGTCCTTCGTCCACGTCCACGCGTTCAGGTGGTCGGGAGAGACGTAGATGACGGCAACGCCAAACCCGAACCCTCCTGCGACGAACGGGAGGGCGAGCGATTCGATTCCAGTGAGACCAGCGACGAACAGCCCGATGATCGGGAAGGCGATGAGCACGCCGACGTCCCCCTCCTCAATGTTGAGGTAGGGGATTCGACTCTCTTCGCCGAACTGGTCCATGATGCGCCGTGCGGCTGCGTCTTGATCCATCGACATGGGTGCTTAGTAGATTCCAGGGTCGTTCTCGGTCCGCCGGTACGACGGCGTACTGTTCTCTTCGTCACTACTCTCTCCTCGAGCTGCGGCCTTCTGCGCGACAGCGTGACCAGCAGCCGCCTTGGGTCCCCAACGGGCCGCGGTCGTCGCGACGCCAGCGCCACCGACGTACGCACCCGCTGCGACTCCACCGATGAGTGCCGCCCCCTTCGTCGCGCCTCCGACGACCTTTGCAGTCAGCGGAGTCGCGTACTTGAACGTCTTCCAAGTGAGATAGAGAGCGATCAGTGGTAGCGACGCGGCTACGAGGTATTTCAGAAATGCGCTACCGGGGGCAAGCGCGCCTTCGGAGTAGAGTAGATCGTATCCTTTGAAGACTACTGCTGCGGGGAGGGGAAGGACTGCGAGCGGCACGAACCGCTTGATGAATCCCATCGAGATATCGGAGAGGACGGGGATATTCCCATAACCCAGGGCGAACGCTATCGGCATTCCATACACGTACACGTAGAGGAGGATTTCTCGAATGTAGTAGAGGGCCTCAAGTGCCCACATCGAGAGTCCACCAACCAGAGCAAAGACGAAGGCAAGTGCTGGATTGCTCAAAGAGACTTCTAAGAAATTGAGCATCGCATCTCCTAACGAGCTGAGGCTCGGCATCAGAGCAATTGTGAACCCATCAACGATGTAGAGGCACAGAATGCTGACCCAGTACCACGTAATGATGAGGAAGGCTCCGACCCAGGCGGTTTTCTTCGTCCGCCTCGCTTCGTATGCGCTTCCAATGTTGAAAATTCGGATTGTGTGCCGTCCTTGAACACACATCAGCAACAGGAGTAACGAGATTAGCATAATCTCGCCACCAACTAGGGCGTCTTGTATCGCAGGCCACGGAGCATTGGAGGGTGTCCCAAATACAAACGTCCCATCCGTTTGTGGTGTCGGGGTTCCAAACATTTCCTCCGTGAGGGTATCATATCCGGTCTGCAGACCCTCCATGAAGAGGCCGATCAACCAGTTGACGACCTCTTTGAACCCCTCGAGGACGACGTCGATTAGATCAACCATAGTTACGATTCACTAATCGTTATTTCACAGTTGTCTGCCTCTGTTGAGGCCGAATACTGTATGTTGTAGTTCTTGATTAGCTGAGCCTCCTCTACTGGTGTTTCGAGGATGAGTTCGAACTCGCCACTCTGCTGTTCGTCTTTACACGAAGTCCCTGAGCCGGGAACGAACGCGAAGGGAGATCGAGAACTGTAAATCGTAACTTGGTCCCCTGCTGCAACGATGACCTCGCTCACCTCAGAATCAGACTGAGGATCGTAGATTCCGCTAACGTCTTCGTTGTTCGCATAATTTGTTCCTCCCTCGTCAGAGGGATACGGTACGTCACCGAGGAAGAGAAGTTTCGTAATCGCATCTGGGCCGCTACCCCGGTTCTCAACAGTCACGAATGCCTCTTCAGCAATTTCGTCGCTCGAACCGTCCCACATCTTCTCGGGTTGATTCCTGCCAATACCCATCTCTACAATGCTGAGGCTCGGTTGTATGGGAAGAGAAGTCTCCACCACACTCTCCTCCCCTTTTAGTGCGACCACGCGGTATTCGCCGGGCTGGTATGCGGTTCCGATCTCGAATGAGACCTGCTGGGCCCCTGCAGCCACGTCGCGCTTTCCGAACAGCTCTCCGTTCGGCTGGATGAGGTTGACCTGGTCGACATCGGCTTCTGCCGAGAGCTCGACGACGAGCGTCGTGCCCTCGACGGCGACTCGCGTGAGCGGCCCCTGGCTGTTTGTAGTGGCTGTCCCGTCACTGGGAGTTCCGGAGCTTCCACCGTCGTTCAGACAGCCAGCCACGCTCGCAAGCGCCGCGCCTGCAACTGTTCGGAGGGCGTTTCGTCGACTGATGTGTGGATGGTTTCTGGTCATGGATCTCGTTGGAAGATGTCTTCTGGGCCAAGCATTCGGAGAAGACGGCGTCCAGCGTAGAACATCACGAAGAAGGGAATGAACTGCCAGCCGGCCTCGAAGATGAACGCGAACCAGCCGTCGATGGTTCCGAGAGGATGCCACCGGGCGGTCGCCGTATCACTCACGTAGGCCGGATTGTGTCCGAGCCACGACCCCGGATGATATCGGACGGTGTAGATGCCGGGTTCAGTAATCGTCACGATGGCTACGCCAGAGACGTTGGTCTCGACCTCCCGGTTGGCGATGGTGATGTAGCCATCGCGTGGGCTACCCCCGATGGGATACCGGCGGGCGCTGTCGTTGAGGACGATCGGTGCGCCAGTCTGGTTGTCACGCAGTTCGATCCGGAGTGTCGCTTGTGACTGGTTTTGTTGAAGAACCTCCACCGTGAGGTTGCTGCGACGAAGCTGCCGCTCGGAACCGGCGTCGGGTTCGACGATAGATGCGTTCACACCGCGGACGATGCCCGCGACGTGGAGTGCTTCTCTGTCGACGTTCTCGGCACGGACGGCGACACCGTACGTCGTCTCGTAAGACTGGTTGACGACCTCGATGTTGACGTTCTCGCCGATGGTCCCCAGCGGAGAGGGACGTTTCGTGCCCCAGGTGTCGATGATTTCCGGGCCGTCGCGAACGGGTTCCGCACGCGGTCCGATTCGGGAGGGATACGCGTGGACGTACACGGGGAGTGCATCGGATTCGACTTCGGCGCTGTCGGTTCGATTCGACCTGACGAGCGTGTCCCAGTTGGTGTTTCGGGCAGTGTAGAATCGCCAGACACCGCGCACACTCGCGTTGCCCTCGTCGGTGAGAGTGTAGCCTTGCCACGGCCGAGACTGGAAGATGGCAACGCCTGCATCGCCGTTGGGGTACTCGGCGTAGTAGGGGTACGCAGAGAGGTCGTAGATCTCGACGTCGATCGAGTCCGAGACGTTTCGTGTCTCCTCACGGTAGACGACGTCGACGTCGGTGCTGTTCCCCACGTTAGTCCGTATCGTCTTTTTCAGCCGGACGTGGATCTCTGCTTCAAGTGTGAGGGTTGCACTCCAGTCGTCGTCGATCTGGTAGTCGATGGCCGGCGTGTGCGACCCATCGGTCCTCGCGATGGTTTCCCCGTCTTTCTGCAGCCGAACTTCCTCGATCTCGTGGTTCGTAAGCGACCACTCGACAGTCCTGTTCCCCGAGGAACTCCCGTTTGGAACACGGACGCGGTAATCGACGAACCCGCGCATCGTCCCATTCGGTGCGATGTAGAGCGGGGTTTCGCCGGACTCGAGGTGGCCCCGCGTCGACGGCTGAACCGCGAATACGGTTGCATGGGCATCCGCGATGAACACGCCATCTTCGAGCGATGCGTGGGGCGGATGAACGGACGTATCCGAGTCACCGGCGTCGAGATCCTCGAAATCGTTTCGGGTCCAGGTTGCGGCAGTCGCGGGCGGCCGCTTGAACGTTATATCCGTGCCATTCGCGAGCTGGTGGATGGCCGTCCGCTCGTCACCGTAGCGCTGGCGGTACTCCTCTTGACTGATGTAGTTATCCGCATCGCGAGACCAGAGGGTCGCAGATTCGTTCTCAGAGAGCCCATTTCCTTCCGTACCCGGCCGTGGTGGGCTTGCTGTGACGATACCCGTGACTAGACTCGTCACGAACAGGACGGCCATGAGCACGGAGAGCTCTCGTTGTTCCATAGGGGGCTCGCGACGGGGTGGTGGAGTGGCTTACCAGGGGACGAGGTCAACACACTGCGCCAGCGGGAGGCCCATCATCGACCCGGCAACCGTGTACAGCGGGCCGAGGACGACGAGGACGACGGCAGACTTCATCGCAGAGCGCTTGTGGCGCTTGAGTCCTTTCTTCTGCTCGGGGTTGAGGGTGAACATCTCGATGAGGGAGTCAGCCTGCCAGACCACGGCAAGGCCGACGATGCCGAGTCCAGTGGTGAGCTGGAAGAACCCCTCAATCATGCTGGGGAGGTTATCCGCACTACAGACCGCGCTGGTCTGTGCTGCGGCGGGTTGGACAGCGAACAGGGTCAACAGTGCGACGGTGAGAACGGCTTGTCTGGGGACCTTGCTCACTACCGTGGACTGATTGTCAGTACGATTCTCAGACGTCTCGGAGGTTGTACTGTCCTGTGTCATAGCGGGTTATTCCTCTGCGTCTTCGACGAGTGCCTTCAGATCGGCGTACCGGTTGGTCTCGTCGGCGATTTCTTCTTTCGTGTAGCCCTGCTCGCGGGCCCGTTCGAGGAGGGTGCGGAGGTCGTCGGGGTCGACATCGCGGACTTCCATTTCCTCCCGGAGAGCGCGGCGATAGAGGGCGGAGGCGTTGATGTGGTCGTTCCACATCAGGTACAGGTCATCGATGTCTTCGATGGTGACTGACCGGGTTATCATACGTGCGAGTATGGGTATGCACCAACGGAGTCGTGGTACATATTGACCGAGTATTTGGATGAGAAATAAATACTTTCTGGATATTGCGAGTGTTACTAAGCTAGAAATAGATCGGGAGGGTTTGGCCGGAGGACAGCATCGAACACATCTTAACCAACAAGATTGGCGGAGTGCCGCCTTGCGTTGGTTAAGTTATTCAGAGCAGGTCCGTCAGTCCAGCTCGATAATCTCGCCATCCCCATCGTTGACGAGTTCGCGGAGCTTCGCAAGCCGACCCTGTCCCTCCTGGAAGAGTTCCTCCCCAGTTGACTTCGAATGGTCACCGGATTCCAGCTGCTCGATGAGGGTGTTGATTCGCTCGACGTTCTCCGAGATTTCTGTGTCTTTAGCCATGGTTACGTGAACAGCCACAATCCGAGCACGACCAGCAGGAGCACGATGAGGACCGCGATGATTGCCTTGTAGTAGGCTGGGCTCATTCCTGTTGGCCCACCCGCCTCCGCTGCGGCTTGCTCCAGTTCTCTTTCGTGTTCGAACTCCCGCCTGAACGACTCGTAGGCGGCTTCCAATTCTTGCTCTAGCCCGTCCACCTCGCCAGAGAGGAACTGCTCCACGTCAGCAGTAACGTACTCCCCAGCGTCGGTCGGCGTGATCGCGTTTCGATCCGCAACGCGTCCTGCTATTGTCCGGTCTTCTGCGTGACCAACGGCGGCGACAACCGGGGTGTTAGACGTGAAGATGGCTTCTGCGACGGCCTCGTGGTTGAACGCCATCAGGTCGGTGTCACTTCCGCCGCCTCGACCCACGATGATGGAATCGACGTCCTGGTTGCGGTCAAGATAGTGGATTCCGTTTGCGAGTGACGTCGGCGCGTTCGGCCCCTGGACGCTCGCATCCTTGATTACGAGGTCAATCGTAGAGTTTCGACTGTGGACCGAGTCCTGAATGTCGTATCGGGCATCGCCCTGGAGGGAAGTGACGACGCCGACTCGGTCAGGAAATCTCGGTGGGTCTTTCTTGTGCTCGTCATCGAACCATCCGCGCTGTTCGAGCTCAGATGTGAGACGTTCGAGAGCGGCAGCCTGTTCCCCCTCGCCGACGACTGTGATCCGCCACGGCTTGATGTCGAGTTTCCCACCTTCGACCCAGTAATCGATGTCACCGTGAACGATGACTTCGAGACCATCCTCGAGTTCGATGTCCATGTTCCGGTAGCGACTCCGCCAGAGCATACACGGAAGCTCGTGTGTGCCGTCGGTGAGCGTGAAGTAGAGGGCTGCACTACTCCCACCGAGATTCGTGACCTCACCATAACAGCGGACATCCTGGAGCGGTTCGGATGTATCTACGACATCTGAGATACGTTGATTGAGCTGCTGTACAGAAAGGATATCTCTAGAGGGTTCGACCACGTCAGCGTCGGCTTCGGAGGTTCTTCCCATCTGATCCGTCGTTTGATTGACTCTCCACAACTATATATCTACAGTCGTTGAGGATAGTGCGACACCAAGTCCCCTAACTCTACTTTCAAGCGAATCTATGTCTGAATCGAATTGTAGTTCCAAATCCAAGCACCCCTCAATCTTTCAGACAGCTGTGATACCAAGACAGAGCAGCACTGGGGCCCTGATTGCGCGAACGCCGAGTTGATTTAAGCACGTATCACCAAGCCCTCTGCACAGATGGCTCGTGTCGTCTACTATCACCATCCTCAAGCCGAAAACTTCTCGCTGAAGTATAGCTCGGCCTCTCAATCTGAGATTCTTTCCCGTCGTAAGGATTCGGACGGTGCGACGAAGCTCATCGGCTATCCGTTTGATACCCCCGTCTACGTCCTCTATGAGAGCGACACGGAGATCAAAGACGCAAACGAGATTGATTTCGATCAGAAATGGCTCAGCGATCGAATCGCCGAGCTTCCCCGTGAGGGGCAGGTCGTCGCGTTTCGATTAGTGGAATTGCTCGAAGCGGCTGTAGACGTGAGAGAAGAAGAAGAGTTCCGCCTCTACAAGGAGTTTGAACCACAGAAGATTCGGCAGGCACTCGACCACGTCTCGTGGGGCGCACCACTCCCACAGGTCGCCGGTGAGGTGATGTCAAATCTCATTCTCCGGCATTCGCTGCCGAATGCGAATCATCGGACGGGGATTGCGATGCTGCAGTTCTGTATCGAGAGTGTGGAGCCAGATTTCGAGATGCCTCGCACTCACCTCGATGATGAAACCTGGCAGGAGTGGGTTGATCCCTATATCGTCGACTCGAAGCGCCTCATCACGGTTCGACGGAACAACATTCGGTTCAAGCAACTGCAAGAGCTTGGCGTCGATTGCGTGGAGCGAAAAGACGGGATTCAAATCCAGTTAGACGAGTTCGAGCTGGATATGCACTGGCGTGACGCACTGTCGACGTACGCCACTCGGCACGAAGACCACTGTACGGAGTTTGCTCGTGCAGTCTTGGAGCGCGCAGAGCGAGACGATCTCCTCAAGAAAACGGGGCCGACAAAGCAGGAGTTCATCGACTATCTGGAGTCTGGGCTCGTCGAACGGGATTTCAAAGACCTGTTTTGATCAGTCGCGAAGCTCTGCGACCGACTGACCGACCTCTCGGACGTGGGCACTTCGCTCAAGGTCAAGTTCCTCAGCGAGGTAATCAACCGTCTCTTCGAGGCTCATACGTGAAGGGAGCGCTCCGATCAGTATAAACCTAGTGCTGTATCATGACTACGGAGGAGATGACCAGACTGTCTAATGTCTGGATGGAGCTACCACTGCGAGAATCCGGTCGCCTCAACTGGGAATCCGTCGGCCTGTTTTGCGACATGGCTTGGTAGCTGATAAACTCCTCCCTCCACCCGCTCCATCGGTGCTTCGAGTGCCCCCTCTGAGAGCGACCGTTCGCTCCACTCGGTATGGGAAACCGCGACCTCAAATCCGGCGACTTGTGGTGGAACTGCTGGCAATGCCTCGGCGTTCTCCGGGTATTCCTCAAGAAGCGGTGCGTATCGGAAGGGAAGACGAAGCAGATGGCTCCGGGTTGTTTTCCCGGAGTAGAAACACCGATTCGGATCTGCAACGAGTACATCCTCAACGCGTTCCTCGTCAGTCGGATAATCGATGCCGTAGTGGTCGGGGTCGTCGCCCGATTGTGCTTGGATTACCCGCTCGATCGCCTGCCCGAGACTCATTGGGTCGGTCGCATGCGAGAGCCAGCAGGCTGCTGCAATAGCGTCGTCTGCGTCGGTGGTGAGCGTGTACGCCGAGATTTCTGGGGAGCTGATTGGCGCGTAGTACGCACGCACTGCGAATAGACAGGGCTCGTAGACTCGTCCACCTGCCTCATTCGCTTCGGCGGCGACGTCGTCGCTGTGTAGACGCGACTCGAAGTCAGCTTCGAGTCCCTGGATACGTCGTCGACGCCCGACTACTTCGTACTCCACCGGGTCAATATGGATCTCGGTGTTCTCGGCTGCAGTGAACCGTGCTTCGACGCCGGGCGTGTCCTCCGACCCGTACGTCCCGCGTTCAAAGGATTCCTCTGTCCAGCCGTCTGCGAGCCGTATCTGGTAGTCGTCAGTAATCATCGGAGCCTCGGGTTCCGTCGGCGCAGGACCGACCTCCAATTCGCTCTCGTCCATCTCGAAATCGTGTTCGTCCATATTACTGACTCTTAATCCCATCTACTTAAACAAAAGTCGCGCTCGAAGAGCGCCCCGTCCCCAATCATTAGTGCATCTCAGCCGAGTAGGTTCGCCAGTTCGTGGAGACTCTCCTGCAGGTTATGCTCGTGTTCGGTCGAAACCGTGATGAACTCCTTCGAATCACTGTGCTGCTTGAACTTCCCCAGCGACAGCGCCAGATCTCCACTCGGCGTCCCGACGAGTTTCAACAGCACGGATGTATTCTGGAGACCGCTCTCAAGCCAGACCTTCTTAACGTCCTGCCATCCACGAGACGTGACCTCGGCCGACTCGACCTCGTACGCCAAGCTATGGACTTTTCCACGGTTTCGTCCATGATTTGTCTGAACCGGTGCGAGAACATGCTCTGTTTCGCGTACCTGTTTCCCCAACTGGAGCATTGTACGCCCGTCCGGCGTCTCGACAAGCTTGACCCATTTCTGGAACGGGTCATACGATGCACTCAACCACCAGAATCCCAGATCATTCCAGTCTGACTTTCCACCATACTCGAACTTTCCATACTCCCACGAGCGACGGAGAAGACCACTGATCTCGGCAAGATACTCCGCCGGGAGCACAACCTCAACCGAGGGATTCACCGGCTTGGGTTGACGGAGCCAGTGAATGATACCATGATACCCGTCTGAGAAGTCGTGCTGGACGCCATGTGGCCAGACCGTGAGAATACCGGAGAGGTCGACGTCAAAGCCAGAGAAGTCGTCCTGGTCAAGCCACAAGATGCTGTACTCCTGGGCGAGGTATTCCTCAGTGACTGCCTCAATATCCTTGTTCTCGTGACGATGCTGAACCTCAACGCCGATTCCCCGACCCTCGGGAAACTGGGGGGCCGAGAACTCAACGAGGATATCCGCTCGGCGATCTCCGAGTGGTTGCTCTAACCCGATTGTCGCTTCTGGATACTCCGTTGTGAGCTTCGAGTACGCAATCGACTTCATCCGCAGATGTGGCGGTGATTCGCCTCCACAGTCCGTCTCTTCCTCTGTGGCGTGGTAGAAATGCCGCGCCACGAACGACCCAGACCGATGATGGGAACGGCGAATTTTCAACGCATCGCCGCATTTCGGACATTCAAGCGCGTCTTCTCGCTGAACCTGATTTGGAATCACCTCCTCTCCACGGTGTAGCGCCAGAAACGGCATTGACTATCTCTTGAATAGAGAGTGAAAGTACAGAATAATATCTTTTCTCTGTGCAGGGTCTGTGAATTCTCCGAACACCACGTACCTATTTACCCACTAGTTTGTCAGGTATTACTAAGAATGACGCTTATTTCGCTGCTCAAATTTGCGGAGACGCACCTGCCACCTTACTTCAAACCAGGAACCGATCTCGAGCTGTTCGATGGCGACGAGGAGGAGTGGAATGCCCTCTTCGCGACATCGCATTCGCTCTCGACACTCATTGACGCGCTCGAACATGGAACGATAGAGACAGGGCACGTCCGGTTTGCTGATTCGACAGCTCGCGACTACCTCCACCATCTTACAGAGACGGGTATTGACGATCGACTCCATCACGAGAACCTCATGAACCGCGAGCGGCTCGTCGCCTTTGCCGATGCGGACTACACCACAGTAGAGGACTTTCTCGGAACAGCAGACCCGATGGACATCGCCAAAGAGACCGGTGTTGGCAGCGATGTCGTCTCCAGTATTGCGACGAACCATCTCGATGGGTTCTCTACCGGTAGCTCGTTCGGAAACACGGGGCCGCTTGCAAATCTCACTCCCAGCGACTCATTCACAGGATGGGAACTTGTGGAGTCAACATCGAACCGTATCCGGTGGGTCTCTGCAGGGCGATTCAATCTCACGGTTAGCCCTGCACCAGACGGGAGTACGACTGTCTCGTGTAACGCCCCAGACGCCGGCCGAACCGCTTGGTATCGAAAGGGCTACTCAATCGAGGCGGGGCCAGAAGATGAACTCACACCTGAGGATGCGCTCACACAGGCTCACGAATGGTTAGAGAACAACCAGCTGGAATACGAAGACGACCTCGCGCAACTACCCCGAATCGGTGCAGCGACAAAGGACTATCTCGCTCTTGAATACGGAATCACGTCCAAGGAAGAGCTCCGAACTTTTGCGGAGACACATCACGATGAGTTCGACGAAATCTTTGGATCACCAGGGTCAGAGCTACGAACTGCATTAAAGGATTGAAACCTGCGTCCAACGAAATCTTATTTCAGATGAGGAACACCGACCGCCTCAAGACAGAGCGATGTTTTTGGTCTCTACAGCAATCTAAGCCGTCCACTCCCAGAACTCGTCTCGGGAGTCGTAGATTACATCGTGGGACAGCATAATTCCGCCATGGGCGTCAAGATGGCACGAATGGCATAGTGTCGCCAGATTCTCCGAGTCATTCGTTCCATTGTCTGAAACCGGCGTGATATGATGGATTTCGAGCTGCCGATCATCCCCGCAGCGAACACACGACCGGTTGTCGCGCTCCAGAATCTCACGCCGTTCCACATCCGAGAGGGCCGTCCGCTTCTGCACGTACTCCTTCGGGACGACGACTGATTCCGACTCAAACTCCTCCAGGATAAACTCGCTTGGGTATCCCTTGCTACAGCCGAGAGTCCGCGCAATCTTCACACCCTGAATCGGCGTGTTCAACTCCTGGTCGAAGACTGCTCGCACAGCGACAATCGCCTCCTTTTTCGTCTCAAACCTGAACTCATCCTCATCAAAGAATGCCTCTAGCTCGTTGGAAAACGTCTCGCGGAGTGCCTTCTGCTGTGGTCTGAGTCCTTCAAGCTCCTCGTTAATCTCCTTCTGACGATCCCGGTCACCGATGAACTCCTGAACGGGGTTCTCCTCACCGTTTTCGAGTTCCTCGGTTGTCCACTGAATCATCTCCCGACGCTCCTCTTGCAATGTCTCGATACGTTCACGCACCGCGTCAAACTCCACTGTGGTCTCACGGATTCGCTCTCTAAGCTGGTCCGGACAAGCATCTCTGAACGCGACGGTTGCCTTTGCGAACCACTCTGCGTCGTCCTCATCCAGTTGTGTTCCACGTTGAACCTCCTCGACGAGCGTATCGGTGTCTTCTCGATTCGGCCAGTGGGCTTCGAGAGTAGAAGTTATGTCGGGTTCGGTATCTCGAGGATCAAGCTCTGGGTGGATAGTCTCACAGATATGGGCGTGTACCTCCCGTGCTTTCTCAGTCGAAAGCCTGGTTTGAGCAGCGAGGTCATCGGGGTCAGCCTCGACGATTCTCCAAACTGTCCCGTAGGCATCAACGAGTTGGTCAACGGTAGTGGGTCCAACGCCACGAAGTTCAGTGACATAGTTCGCAACTTGTTGTGCGCGCACTTCTGTCCGCGAACCCTTCCAGTCGCAATAGAAGCATTCGATGGGGGAGGGGAGTCCTTGACCGAGGTGGTCACGCTCGGGTGAGTAGAGGAGATTTAGTGCATCGCAGTTCGGGCAGCTCAGTCGGAGTTGATTACGGGCGAAGAAGACGAGGTCGGAGAGGTTGTATTGTCCCTTACCAAGTTTCTCAGAGATGGCGCGAACGTCAGCATAGGCGAAGTCACTGATGTCCGTATAGTTCTGGCTCTCAAGGAGGTTTGCGGTCAGATCCGTGACGTTCGGGGCCTCCCGCATATCGGTAATCGTGGTTTTTGGTGGTGTGTAGAAGGGCATTGGCATATCAAGCTATAGTTGAATTTGCTATCCACTCAGAACAGATAATTGTCATCAATCATCCCTCCTACGGGTTGTTTTGGAAGCAGTCTGGGCAGTAATCCCAATCGGTCTCCAAATGAGAGCGGTTTCGACACGACCGGGGGTTTCCATTGAGGTGTGAGAGACCCCACTCGGGATCAGGTGCTACTCCGAACAGGATGTACGGCTCGATCTCGCCGTGGCAACTGAAGTTTGTGAGCAAGTGAACAGGGCAGTGTTTGCAGTCCCAGAGTACCACCTCAACGTGGTCGGAGATGTCCCGTTCAATGACCTCGACCTTATCCCATTCATGGACTCCTCTGGGTCCACGGCACGGGGCGACATCGTCCCGACTCGCCAAAGACTTTTCAAAGGCGGTGGAGCCACCATAGTGCTCGCTGGCGCCCCACCTATCGAAGCCCTCGGTGCCGGGTGGGTGAGGAATCACCGCATGTCGGAGTGCATCGATTCGGATGTTCGGCGCGAGTACGCCCTGATGGTCGTACACGTATCGGCCCCGCGCCCTATCGTATTGGCGGCGCGATCCACACCACCAGCAGTATTCGTACTCGTACCCCTGTGGGTGGGCATAGGCGGGGATTCTAGTCCAAGTATGATTCCCAACCTCGTCAACCATCTGGCAGCCCTTGTTTTGTTTCTCCCAGCTGAGAGCGGCTGAGGTACTCGTCTTGAACTCAGAAGGTTCGTGTTCGCGAATGCTGTATCCGTCCCCGTCCTCCGCACGGAATGCCTGGTCGACGACATCATACCGGAGTTGTTCTGCCTCGAAGTCGTCGGATGTCAACCAGACCACAGAGTATCCAACTGAGAGATAGTCGTGAGTCGTCCCCTCGATATCCTTGCTGTGGTGCTTATATTGAACCTCGATGATGAGACCTTTCCCGAAGTAGATATTTTCAGCCTCGAATTCCACCAACGCGTCGGCCCGTCGGCTGTCGGGGGTGGTAGCCGTTCCGGTGACGTTGATCGGGACTTCGGCCCCAGCGTGGGAGGCATCCGGGAACCGAGCGTCAAGTGCGGCTACGGCGAGCGCCGTACACCGAGCATGAGTCTCGGACTCGCCTCCACTGGCTGTTGAACAGGACGCTTCGGCGGTGTCGCCAGTATGGAAGAAGTGGCGGGCGCGATGCTTGCCGTCACGGGGTAGAGAACGCCACGACACTCTGGGCACTCGACAGCCTGCTGGTCTTCGACCTGGGCGGGGGTGACAATTTTTCCGTCGTCAAGTGCTCGGAACGGCACAGTCACACCTATCGAAACACTTCAGTCGCTTGAACGTACCGCTGTTCTTATCGCCACTCCCTCGTCACTACTCGGTATGTCGCATCAGCGGATTCTCGCCTTGGGGGACAACCACGGAGACACGGAATCGCTTGAGAAAGTTGTCGATCAGACTCAAGAAGAGGAGTTCGACTTCATCATCCACACCGGAGATATCACGAACGCCTTCAAAACGGATCTCCAGACGGGTGTAGAGCAACTGCGAGCCATCGAACCTTACTTCGAGAAACTGGCCGAACGGGGAACACTCGTCTACATCTACGGAAATCGTGACAAGGAGCGTACGTTCGGCGGTGAGGCTCAGCATATCACCGACGAATATGAACTCAAGGTCGGCCACCGACTCACTGCTGGTGAGTCGATCACCGTGGATGGGCAACGGTTCACCGCAAACCCAGATGACGCCGATTCAGACACGATACTCCTCACTCACTGGCTCTCTCAACACGAATTCTATCAGTCGCCAGCACGGGCGTATTTCTCCGGAGACACCCATCGAGCACGACATTGGGGAACGGCCCTCAACACGGGCTATCTCCACAACGACAAAGGATTCAACGGGGCGTACTTCATCGGTGAGCTTGGAGACGACAGGATGGACGTCACGGTCCACGGAATCGACCAGTCATGGAAGGGGTTTGTTTGTCCGGATCACGAATGGTACGGACGACAGTTCACCCCCGAACAATTCGGATGCGGACTCTGTAAGTTCGGAACGACGAGGCAGTTCATCCCCATCACGAGTTCAGTCTTCACGGAGATCGTCGACGACGTGGAAAACGAGACAGCAAGTATCGACAACCTCGTTGCTGGGGCCCGTAAGCACATCGTCGACCACAATGGGTTCGCCGACCAGTTCCGAGAATATTTGCAGGCGCTCGCAGAGGCGGAACACGCAGGTCCGCTTGACCCTCTGCGACCTGCCGACGAGTTCGGTCACCTCAAGCAGTAGAGAGGAGCAGCGTTATCGAAGCGAGGGGGGTTGGGCTAATATCACGACACAGTTGAGTCAAGCGTAGACAGCTCTGATCGGAAATCTTCCCCCCAGAGAGGATTACGGCTCATATCGAATAGGACGCGTTCAATTGCAGGAATAACTGCTTCAAGCATGTCTGAGTCGATTTCGGGGAACATCTCAATGAAGCTCCTATCTAGACCGCCACGTAATGAAGCGACGTAAATCTGGAGCGCATCGTTCAGAAGACTGTATCGGTACGTGTCGAGGTACTGCTGAACTGCTTCGTCAGTGAACGCCTCTCCAACGAGCCCAATCATCTGTGGTCCGATGAGACCGGCCCCGCCGATTTTGTCAACATTCTCCGCCTCTGTCTGGAAGAACTTGGCACTGAATCCAGTCGGCTGACCTTCCGCTTCGACCCGAACTGCCCCAATCTCTCGCAGTTCATCCATATCGCTGTAAAGCGTCGATTGTGGAATCTCACAGGTGAGATGCTCTGAAAGCTCGGATACGGTGATCCCATCCCACAGAAATGGGTTGCTATCCGACTCTTCAGACATGATGTTCCCTTCTATGTACAGGGTAAACCAGATATGTGCTAGCCGAGGTGAATCGAGAAGTCGACCGATTGCCACGAGGTCATCGACCGTTGTTCCAAGTGAATCTACAGTCTCACGCCCTAATCCATCCATAAACTAGTCTTTCCAAGAATCATAGAAAGTTGTTTTGGTCGGCTGGCAGGTCCGCTCGGCAGAAATAGAATGCATATACCGATATGCGGTTTATAGTATCCGTACGCTAGAGTAGGCGATTGTGTGTTGTTGTGGTTTTCTGGATTAGAAAACGACACACCACAACATCTAAGTGAATTTGGATTATCGCTCTATCCACTGAAAACCCAGGGCTTAGAATCAGGGGACCACACAGCAAGTCGCCTTCCGTAGCGCGATTTCGTTCATCAAAATTGGAAGCCCGAACTCAACGTTGCTCCACTCGGCGCCCCGTCACGACCGCCATCATCCATGTCCAAGGAAACCACCACCGACTCACCACGCTACAGCACGATGGGTCTCGCGGACTGCGAGGCCTTCTACCAGGAGGAAATCGTCCAAGAGATGCGGGCTGATGGGCTCGACCCCGACCACGAGACGCCGACCTACGCATGGCTGAGTAACCACTATCGGGGCTTCATCGCACACCTCTCCCGCAACTTCGACCTCTCACCCGGGGACTTCTACGCCGAGATCGGGGTTCCACCAAACGACGACGAAGAAAACAGCCCCTTCGCGTTCGTCGACGACCAGGGGACACGTCAGGCGCTCGAATCCTACCTGCGTGAGCTCCGGGACCGGCAGGGGCGTGCCGAATCGACGGTCGCAACCCGTCGCTCGGTCCTTCGCCGCTACGTCGAGACCTACCAACAGGTGAACGACACCGACGACCTGCTCTCACCACTCCAGTCTGAACGGGGGAGTTCCGAGGAGAAGGCCCGTGTCGCGGACACCTTCGACGTCCTGCGACGGCTCGACGAGACACTGAACACGCACGCGTCGCGTCGCAAGTACGTCCAGGAGGTTCGGCAGTTCTATCAGCACCGCGTCGACTTCGGGAAAGCAGACTACGACCCGACGACGCGGCTCGAACGCAGATTCGGGTGGGATTCGACACCCGACTGGGACAATCCCGCCCTCGACGCCGATCAGATCCAAGCTCTCTACCAGATGGCCGAGACGCCGGCTGACCGCCTTCTTATCGTTGGTGTCTGTGGATGGGGACTGCGGCCGAGCGAGGTCTGTGCGCTCCATACGCGCCAGCTCACGCTCACTCCTGACGAGGACGACCCCGAGGGTCCAGACCCGTACATCGACTTCGATGAGGACGAACGCAAAAACGGGCCGGGAACAGTCGCGTTACTGGTTGGCGTCAAGGAACTCGAGTCACGGATCGACGATCTCCACAACGAGCTCGGTGACGACTGGAACGGCTATCTTCTGCCGTCATCCTCGTCGAAATCCGGTCATATCTCGACGGAAACCGCCCGGCGGCACTTCCGCGACCTCGCTGAGGAAGCTGGGGTTGCCGTCGACGAGACGGCGCCGACGCCGAAGATGGGGCGTCGATACTGGTACACTGCGTACGGGGCGGCGGTCAAACGAGTGGCTGAGCGATTTGAGGGCATCGCAGAAGAACAGGGCTCGAAATCAGCCGAGGTCGTCCTCGATAACTATCTCTCGAAGCCTGAACGACGTCGCCATCGCCGGGATGAGATGCGTGATGACCTGGTCGGACTCTTCGATTCGTGATGCTCTATCGCCTCCCTACCGGATGACGGGCACCAGCGCGGTCAGCGCGGAAGCCAGAAGAGGCTGATTCGACTGAACGTCGGGGTTATTCGTCACTGATGTCGGAGAGCCGAGCCTGGATGTCGTCGACGTCGGCGTCTGAGAGCGCTTCGAGGCCGAACTGCACGAGGAGTGGGTAGAAATGCCGGTTCTTCTTGAATTCGTCACGACCCGCTTTCCGAAGTTTCAGCTGGGATTCGAGGTACGTATCCTCCAGGTCGTCGAGGATGCTGTCCGGGATGTAGATCGTCCGGCCGTTCCATTCGTTCTTGATGTTCGTTTTGCTCGTTTTCTTCGTTTCGCTCGGTGAACTCGCTTCTTGCTTTCCAGTCGAGGAACTGATTTCAGTCGTCTCGGTCACCTCGCTCGTCTTGTTCGTTTCCTCCGCTTCCTCGTCGTCATCATAGTTGCCTTCGATACCTGAGGCGCTTCCCCAATCGTCGCTCATGCTTCAACCTCCGTTGGCGGAGTTTTCTCAAAGGTCCCGTCGAGCAGGTCGGCGATGTCGTTGAACAGCGACCGGGCGTCTTCGACACGCTTGTTCTCCTTGCTGAAACCGAAGATCGATACGCCTTCACCGATCGATTGCGAGAGATCCGTCCGCTTCGGGATCTCGAAGAGAGGCAGCGAGTAGGCAGATTCAATTTCCTCGATCGTGCGCCGATGTTCGGCGTTCTGCTCCACCCGATTGCACACGATAGCAAGGCGGTTAACGTCTCCGTAGGCTGGTTCGAGGGACTGGAGCTGTTTCGCGAAAATTCGGAGACTATTGGCGTTGAGCTTCTCAGGGAGGACTGGGATGATAACGTTTCCCGTCGCAACGAGAGCGTTGTCGGTGAGAACATTGAGCGACGGTGGAGTGTCGACGACAATGTAGTCGTAGTCCGTCTCGAGCTTGTCGAGAGTCATTCCCAGACGCTCTCGGCTCTTGGGCGCTTCGAGCAGCGTCTGGATGTTCTTATTGTTCGCGAGCTTCTCGCTGGCGGGGAGAATATCGAATTCTTCGTGCTCGACGATGATGTCGTTCACCGACTCCATCTGATCGAAGTCGAGCACGTCGAAGAGTGTGGTCCGATCGGTATCGTAGTACAGGTCGCTGTAGCCAAGCGAGCATGTGAGCCCACCGTGGTAGTCGATATCGACGAGGAGTACATCGTGTCCTCGCGCGGCAAGTGCGCCGCCAGTATGGATGACGTCCGTTGTTTTCCCCGCACCTCCTTTCTGATTTGCTACGGTGATTCGTGATGTGTTCGTGTCGCCCATATCGTTCGTGTCCTGTGGTGAGTTCGTTTTGTTCGTTTTGCTCATTATGGTCGGTGCGTTCGGTGCGAGTGTTTCGCTCGGTGAATGGAATACTACCCTGTTAAAACCCACCGTTCGTTACACTCACTGAACGAAATGAATTCGTTTCTATCAATACGTTCGTTTCGCTCATTTCATTCGTTACTCTAAGGTATCCGGTCCTGTCGGAGCTCACTGAACTCGTTTACCCCAACTCATTCGTTTTGTTCGTTTCGTTCGTTTCTTTCGGTGCGTTCGTTCCCAATTGCAACTACCAAGATCTCGGTGAGCCGTAGCCACCCTCAGGAGAGAGTTAGGAAGCGTTAGCAGAATTGGGATTCTAGTAATCCATTTAACTGTTACCGGATTATTGGTAATCGTCAGATGTACGAAGTGCTCGACGACACGGCGGCCCAGGTCCTCCTCGCCATCGAGAGTGGCGATTCCATCCGTCGCGTCGCACAGCACCTTCACACACCCTACGAGACGGTCAGGCAGGCAGCAAACAGGCTCGAAGACGCAGGCTACATACACTACGACGATGGCCTCTCCGTTGTCAACGCTCGCGTGCGCGACGCAGCGCGTGAGCTGGTCGCCGCGAGCGCCAGCGTCAGTCTGCCATCGATTGAGGAGGCGTACGTCATCCCGCAGTTCGGTGACTGGCCGTTCGCGTTCACGCGGATCGACGCCGTCTATGTCTGGACCCAGGGCGGCTACCAGGTCAGTCGTGATCCCGACGACTATCCGCTGTTCATCGCTGTTCGAGAGCAGGACGTCGACGCCTGGGAAACGTTTTTCGAATCATTCGGGCCGCCAACCGCCTTCGAGCGCCAGCCAAGAGACGAACTGGATGGGCCACTACAGATCGTCCTCGATCCACACCCATCGCTCGAAATCGAGGACGTGGAAGGCTACCCAGTCATCCCCCGTGAGGATACGATCGAGTACATGCGCGAACACTACGCGCAATTCCAGTCAGCGCTCGCGATGCTCGACCGCATGTACGACGACCTCGATCTCGGCGTCGCCTACCGAGAGACTGAGCGGGCCCAGTCATGAGTTTCGGTGATCGGAGTGACGCGCTCATCGAACCCCTCGAGGAACTCACCGAGAGCGTCACCAGTACGTCCTCGTCGGTGGCTATGCCGTCTCGGCATTCAACGCGCGTTTCTCGACCGACCTTGATATCGTCGTCGCCCCGGACTTCAAAGAGGAGTTCGTTGCGTTTCTCGAAGCGCATGGATTCGAGGAGACGGACAGCCACGCTAAGCAGTGGTTCTACGATACGGAAGTCATGAGTACGAAAAACGACTCGCGCCCCAGCAACCGATCGGCTTCGATTTACTGGTGAACGGCCTCGGCTGTCGCCAGACTGAGGCGCAGTGGTCGTTCGACTATCTAAACGACCACAGCCAGGGGCAGGAGGTAACCGGTGGGACGGTGACGATGACCGGCCGAGTCATCGATGGAGCGATGCTCGCGGCGGCGAAGCTCCACAGCGGCCGCAAGACGGATCTCCGAGAGCGAGACGGATCTCCGAGACGTTCTTGTGGTCGCAGAAGAGATCGACCTGGAGACAGTCACACCTCACTTGCATCGGCGGGACGAGGATGACCTGCGGGCCCAACTCGAACGTGGATTGGAGATTTTGAAGAGCGAAGACCTCAAGCATGGCTATCGGAGTGATTTCGGGACATCAGCTGTCTCGACGGACACAGTCACGGCTCTCCAGCAGTATCTCTCTGAACAAGTAGAACAGCTGCGCTGACGGCGCTCGAAAGCGCTCGCAGTTCACTACCGACGACGCAGACGGCCATCTCGTCACGCAGCCAAATCCAGGACATAGAGATATAACCATCAGTAATATATTTGGCGATTGTCTTGAAATCGGGTTCTTTGGGAGCCCTAACTCCGTGTTGAAAGACCGAAACAAAATAGTCTTGTATATGTTCTCGCCGTAAACACTAAGTGATGTGCGGCCACACAACTTTTTGTGGCGGTTGATATGCGCGAAGGCGGAACGCGGCTTGAAGTCCTGGCTGCAGTCGCGTCACTCGAACGTGACCAGGAGGCGCCGCCCCGCCAGAAGGACATCACGGAACAGGTCAGCGTGACACGCGGTACTGTCTCAAAGACGTGCAGTGCGCTCGTCGACGAAGGACAGCTACTCCTCGACGACGGAGAATACCGCGTTAACGAGGAGATGCTCCTGCTCATCTACAAGGAGCATCTCGAGAGCTACCTCATCCGAGACTCCGCGAACAACGGGTTCGCAGATCTCGTCGAGGCACGGAACGAGCTCCGGATCGAACTGAAAGGCGAACTCCGGCAACTCGTCACGAACGGCGACGACGACCGACGACGCCTGATGATTGATATCCTGCGTGAGGTGCTGGTGTACGCGTTGTCCTTCCGTGAGATTCAGACGCTCCGCGACTACCTGTTCGCGGTCGACCACCTCATCCGGACGCTCGCCGCCCACATCACCACCAGCCAGAACTTCGACGGTTCGGACGTCGCCCACTCTGATGGGATTCGGCTGGTTCTCCTCATCGCCGTCGCGCTTGACCGCGGGTACGCGATGCTGGCTCGCCTTCGCGCAGCACACGACGAACTAGAAGACCACCTGCCCGGAGCACCGCCCGAAGCGCAGATGATCAACTACCTTACCAACCAGTAATCCATGACACAGAACGTATACAACGACGTTACGCCCGAAGAGCTCGGTAAGAAGCTGTACGGCTGCGCGGACGCGATCCGCGACGCCGTCGACGAAGCCCGATACAAGAACTACATCCTGCCGTTGGTGTTCTACAAAAGCATCGACGACACCTTCACCGACCGGCTGGAGGAGAAGAAGGGACAGTTCGCGGGCGATGAAGAACTCGCGCGCAAGGCCATCACCGGTATGTCGGTCCCCGAAGACTACCGGTGGAGCGACATAACGGAACAGAGCGAGAACATCGCCCCCTACCTCGACGAGGCCTTCACCGCTCTGGAACGGGAGAACGACCAGCTGCGTGGTGTCGTCCGTGTCACCTACAGCGACGAGGACGCACTGAACGACCAGCGCCTCCGCGACCTCGTCCAGCGCATCAATGCCTTCGAGCTGAGTACCGAGAAGGTCGAGAAGGACTTCCTCGGCGAAGCCTACATGTACATGGTCGGCGAGTTCGCAAAGGACGAGGGGAAGGCGGGCGGTCAGTTCTTCACCCCGACCGACGTCATCGACCTGCTCGTCCGCATCCTGGCGAACGGCGGCGACACGGACGGCTTCGAGAAGGGGTCGTCGTTCCACGACCCCACCGCCGGTTCCGCGGGCTTCCTCGTGCACGCCGCCTCGTACTTCCGCAACGAGCAGGACGGCGACCCGAGTACGTGGACCATCACCGGCCAAGAGCTGAACGCAGACATCGCGTCGGTCGCCCAGATGAACACGTTCATGCACGGACTAGAGGCGGAGATCCGCCGCGAGGACTCGCTGGCCAACCCGGCCTTCTCGAACTACCTGGATGACGAAGAGGGGTTCGACTACGTCCTCGCGAACTTCCCGTTCTCGGCCGACTGGCCCAAGAGCGACCTGAAGGACGACAAGTGGAACCGGTTCAACTGGCACGAGAAGCTGCCGCGGGCAGACCGTGGTGACTATGCATTCATCATGCACATCGCGAAGCTGCTGAACGACAGCGGACGGGCTGCGGTCGTCATCCCTCACGGTGTGCTGTTCCGGTCGAACGAAGGCCGGTACCGCGAAGCGATGGTCAACGACGACATCGTGGAGGCGATCATCGGCCTACCCGACAACCTCTTCCAGAACGTCTCGCTGCCCAGCGCTGTTCTTGTCCTCAACCGGGACAAGGACCCGTCGCGCGAAGACGAGGTCATGTTCATCAATGCCTCGGAGAAGGACTTCTACACCGAGCAGAACAACCACAACGACCTGACCGACGCCGGGATCGAACGCATCCTCGACGCGTACTCCGAGTGGCGGACTGAAACCGGCATCAGCCGGGCCGTACCGGTGGACGAGATCGCGGACAACGACTACAACCTGAGTATCTCCCTCTACATCGACACCATCGGCGACGAGGAGATCGTGGGGGTCGCGTCCGCCTACAGCCAGCTGAAGGACGCTCGCTCAGCCCGTGACGCGGCAGAAGCACAGGTCGACGAGGACATGGGGGTACTCGGGTATGAATGAGCAGCAGCGCCTGACTGACCTCGGAGGCGACCAGCCCGGTGACGCCGACGGCCAGTCCGCGGAGCAGTCGCTCCCAGACGGCTGGGAGATGATGAAGATCCAGGACATCTGTGAGATGTCCGGCGGGAGCACGCCCAAGAAAAGCAACGAGGAGTACTGGGACGACGGCGAAATCCTCTGGGCGAAGCCGAAAGACTTCACCGGACCGCTCATCGCCGACACGGAGGAGAAGATGACCGAGAAGGGGGCTGAGGCATCCACCTCAAAGATCCACGACTCGGGGACGATCCTCATGGTCGTCCGCAGTGGTGTACTCCGTCACACGCTCCCCGTGGCGAAAGCGGCAGCGGAGACCACCATCAACCAGGATATCAAGGCACTCGAAGCAAACACTGACGTCATCCATCCGGAGTACCTATTTCAGGTCCTCCGCGCGCGAGCCGAGGACGTACGCGGGACGTGTAAGAAAACCGGTACAACGGTGGAAAGCATCCAGACATCGGTGCTCAAGAAGTACGAGATCCCCGTGCCGCCGATGGAGGAACAGAAGGCCATCGCCGCGACTGCAGTCCACCAAGACGAGGCCATCCAGGGAGCGGAAGAGACCCTCCAGAAGTCCAAGACCCTCCGCGAGAGCCTCGCGTCGGAACTGCTACGCACCGGCACCAGCGAACATACGGACTACCAGAAGGACAAAATCGGGGAGTTCCCGGCAAGCTGGGACACCGTCCGTCTCGGCGACCTCCTGACCGACACCCGGTACGGTACGGACACGAAGTCGAACACGGAAGGCCAGGGCTACCCGACGCTCCGGATTCCGAACATCGTCAACAAACGAATCACGCTCGACGACCTCAAGCACACCGAACTCCCGGACAACGAGTACGACCGTCTCCGCCTCGAGGAAGACGACATCCTCATCATCCGGACGAACGGAAACCCGAACTACGTCGGTCGGTGTGCGACCGTTGACGAGCGCGAGGAGGACTTCGTGTACGCCTCCTACCTCATCCGCTTGCGGGTCGACGAGGACCGCGTTCTCCCCGGGTTCATCCGGGAGTTCCTGAACGCCTACCGTGGCCGGGTCGAGATGAACGGCTGGATACGTAGCTCGGCCGGGAACTACAACCTCTCGGTGAGTGGCATCGAGAAGTTCACCGTCCCTCTCCCGTCGCTGACCGAGCAGCAGGAGATCGTCGACAAGCTCGAAGCGGTCGACGAGATGATCCAGACGAACCGAGAGCATCACAAGCAGGCCCAGCGGCTGAAAACAGGCCTGATGCAGGACCTCCTGTCCGGCGACGTCCGCACCGCTGAAAGAGAGATCGACTTCCCCGACGCCATCGAGAACCATGAGTCAACCTAAATTCCCAGCGTCTAACGAGCAGAAGGTCGAGTACGCGCTGCTGGACTGGCTGGACGTCGCCGGGTGGGACACCTACGGCGGTCCCGAGGAGCCGGAGGGCTGTACCCAGCTGGACGCGATGTACGGCCGCGACGACAAAAGCGAGGTCGTGTACTGGGAGCTGCTCCGCGAGCAGCTGATCGCCCTGAACGAGCCCGTCACCAGCCATAACGTCGACGACGTGATCACGTCTCTCCGGCGCGACTTCGCCGGTGACAGCCTGATGGAGACGAACCGTGCCGTGCAGCAACTCCTGCAGAAGGGCCGGCAGGTGACGCTCTCGAAGTCCGACGGCACCTCGGAGACCGTGGTCGTCGACCTCATCGACCACGAGACGCCGGAGAACAACTCCCTGATCGCGGCCAACCAGTTCCGTGTCCGCCAGCACGAACTGGTGATCCCGGACGTGGTGCTGCTCGTCAACGGCATCCCGCTGGTGGTGACAGAGCTCAAGTCACTCACACAGGACAGCACGGTCACCGACGCGATTGAGGACATCCACGGCTACGAGGAGGACGCACCCCGGCTGTTCGCTCCCGTCCTGTTCAACGTCGCCGCCGACCACGAGCGTGCACGGTACGGTGCCGTCGACGCCCCGGAGACGCACTACAACCCGTGGCAGCCCGAGGAGCCGGTCGGCTCGCCCAGCGAGCTCAAGGAGATGGCGCACTCGCTGCTCACGCCCGGGACGCTGCTGGACATCCTGAAGCACTTCGTGTTCTACCAGCGCCAGCCGGGCGGGGACGCGAAGATCATCCCGCGGCACATGCAGTACTACGGGACGCGAGCCATCCTCCACCGAGTCAGTCGCGGTCAGTTCGAGAACGGCCTAATCTGGCACACCCAAGGCAGCGGGAAGTCGTTCACGATGTTCTTCACCGCGCGGAACCTGCTCTACCGGCCGGAGATCATCAAGACGCCGCAAGTGCTCATCCTGGTGGACCGGCAGAACCTCCGGGACCAGATGGCCGACGACCTCGGGAAGCTCATTGGCTTCGAGCACTACGAGGTCGTCACGGACGGCGCCGACCAGCTGCAGTCCCTGATCGAGGAAGGACAGAGCCAAGTCATCGTCACGACCATCCAGCTGTTCCAGAACGTCGACGAGGGCGTGCAGGAGAACGACGAGACGGTCGTCCTCTCCGACGAGGCACACCGGTTCATGGAGGCCAAGCTCGGGAGCAAGCTCGATTCCGCGCTCTACCAGTACCACCACTTCGGGTTCACCGGGACGCCGGTGAACGAGAACACCGAGGCCGGCCGGAACACCTTCCGGCACTACTCGGAGCCGCAGGACGAAGACGGCTACCTCCATCACTACTCGATGGAGGCGGGCATCGAGGACGACGTGATCCTCCCAGTGCACTTCGAGCTGCGGCACGGGAACCGGGACTGGGAGATCGACGACGATGTGATGGACCAGGCCCACGAGGTCGCGACGGGCGACCTCGACTACGAGGAGCGGGACAAGCTCATCCGCGAGACCATCAACCAGCAGACGCTCGCCGAACTCCGCCCACGCGTGGAGAGCATCACGGAGGAGATCGTCGATCACTACCGGTCCAAGCTTGCGCCCAGCGGATGGAAGGGCATGGTGGTCACCCCGTCCCGGAAGGCAGCCGCGCTCTACGGCGAAGAACTGCAGAAGCACCTGGACCCCGAGGAGGTCGAGGTCGTGATCTCGTCGACAGGGCGGTCAGACCCGATCACCCGCACGTACCACACGTCGAAGAGCGAGCGGGAGCGGATCGTGGAGGAGTTCAAGGACGAGGACGGTGACCCGAAGATCCTGGTCGTCTGCAGCATGCTGCTCACCGGGTTCGACGCACCCATCCTCAAGACGATCTACCTCGACCGGCCACTGACGAACCACAACCTCCTGCAGGCGATCGCACGGACGAACCGGCCCGCCGACGGGAAACAGAACGGCGAGATCATCGACTTCGCCGGCGTGTTCGCCGAGGGGAACGTCGAAGAGGCCCTCAGCTACTACCCGGAGCACGTACAGGCGGCCGCCGCGGAGGACATCGACGAACTCCTCGACAGGTTCGACCGGAAGCTCGACGAGGCAATCGAGGTCTTCAACGAGATCGACATCGACGACGACCCCGAGACCGTGGTCGAGTGCCTCACGTTCCTGCGGAAGAACGCGGAGGCCCGCCGCCGGTTCAAGGACCTGTACCGCGAGGTCGAGAACCTGTACGACACGCTGGCGCCGATGGGCGAGCTCGAGGACGAGGACACGGGTCGGCCGCAGAAATACAGCTGGCTCAACCAGATCCACCTCGCCTACCAGCGGAGCATGAACCGGGACAGCGAACCAGAAAAGCGGCTCCGCGAGAAGACGAAGGAGATCGTCGAGAACAACGTGTACGTCGACACGGATTGGCTGGACAAGGAGTTCAAGGTGGTCGAACTCGGCCCGGAACACCTAGAACGTGTCCGGGACATGGAGCCCGAACAGGGGATCACCGAGGTCGCTGGCGCGGCCGACGAATACCTCGACGACCGGGCCGAGAGCCACCCGCGGTACCGGCGGTTGAGCGAACGGGTCCGCGACGTGGTCGAGCGCTGGGAGAGCGACGAGGTCTCATCTGACCGCGCCTACGAGGAACTGCTCGAACTGGAGGAGGAGATCCTGTCGGTCGACTCCGAGGCCGAGGAGCGCGGGCTGTCACCGGCCGGCCACGCCCTGTTCACCGCGCTCATGGACGACGGCGAGGACGGGTTCACGGACTACATCGAGGACGAAGATGAGGCCGAGTCCATTGCCAAGCGCGTCGACGAGGAGCTTCAGGAACGGGTCGACACGGACTACGACGACTGGCGGACGAGCAAGCGCACCCGCGACGACATCCAGGAACTGCTACTTGAGGTCGTCGCGATCGAGGCGGGGAAGCCGGAGCTCTGCAAGGACGACCGGTTCCTGGAGGACGCCCGGGAGTACCTGGTCGAGAACCACCAATCGGCCTAGCGATGCTCGTGCTGCAGCCCGATCGCTTCCCGGCCATCTTCGACTGATTCTGCGTCCAGCGGTTCCAGGTACTCGGAGTGTAGCTGTATCCGGTCCTCGACCATCTCGGGTTCTGCATCGCCGGAGACTGGGCAGGACGCTCCGGTGCGCGGATTCGGATGCCGAACGCGCACCGACACCCGGTTGATGCGGACTACCTGCCCCACCCGTAACTGCGGGTTCCGGAACTGCACGATGCTTCCTTCGTCCAACCGTTCACGGAGTTCCTGCCGTCGCTGTTCCCGGTGCTTCGCGGTCTGCTCTGCAATGGACGACCCGACCGCGTTCAGGGCGCGTTGCCGCGCCCCGCCGGCCGCTGATGTGATCCGGCGCATCCGCTCGTCCAGGTCGTCGCTCGCCTGCCGTTCCAGTCGGCTCAGTTTCTGCGACCGCTTCGTTGGGTATTTCGAGCGCCCGGCCTCCATCGGTGAGGCTATCTCGGCCATCCGGCGTCGTTTCTCCATCCAGTCATTGAACTGACGGCGGGCCGCGTTGATCCGCCGCAGCAAGAGGGCGTCGCGGATGTATTCTGGTTGTGCCTCGTCCGGTAGCGCGTTGTAGGCCTCCTTTATCCGATCTACAGTGTCTCGCGGAGGTGAGCGAACGCCGGTCAGAGAGATCTCCTGTACTGCCCCGACCACGACTTCGATGCGGGCCGGGTTCTCGATCGGGGGCAGCGGATTCTTTTTCTCGATGGCCTGCAGCGTCTTCCGTCGTCCAGCACCGATACCGATCGGCGTCTCCATCTCTCACCGCCCCCCAACCAGCAGTATTCTGGAAAGCTGGTTCACGGTTCTTGCTGTTCGTGTAGAAACGGTAGATAGTTTGTCAATATCCAACAACTCAACGTACTCCGCCATTACCATCCTGTGTTCGGGACACGCACATAAATCCATCTCGCCGATCTACCCATCGAGGGTTCTAGTTCCGGAGGACGACGGTGCGACGACCGGTCCGACTCTCGCTTCCGCCAGGTCAGGTGTAGTCGGTGATCTGACGGAGGGCACCGGTTGCGAGTATCTGGTGTCAGCGTTGTCTTAGCCACTGGGAGGCCGTTTAGTCGACGTAGTGAACGTCACGGCGCGGCGTGGTGTTGGGGTCGTACCGCTGATGCTGCATAACGGCGAGGGCGGCGCGTGCGCCGAGCAGTAGCCCAGCAACGATGCCGAGGACGGGGAACAGGTATTGTGAGAGGAAAACCACTACGCTCAGCGCGATGAGTGTGTATCCGGCCCGCTCAAAGTCGAACGCCTGGAGCCACCGGACGCGGGAGATACGGTTGAAGCGCGGGTGCTGACGGCGGTACCAGTGCACGCCGGCGGTGGCGGTGATGGCGCCGACGAGGAAGGCGAGGAACGCGGACTGCCAGTACATGTCCGGTTCTAGTAGGGTGCGTTCAGAAGTGGCTTGCGGCTGTCTGCAAGTCTGTTCTTGTGCTGACGGTGGAACAAATTGATTACCTGACTACGTGTTCTGTCGACCAATGGCTATCTCGCCAGTCATCTTGCAGAGTAATGTAGGTACTATTCTCACGGGAATAATCGCGGCTGTTGCTGTGCTGGGAGCGATTGCCAGTGTTGTCGTCTACATTCACAGGTGGCGGTGGAAGGGAGTCGAATCCGCGAGGGAGAAGGAGGAGTATCTTCGGCAGCAACTGGTGGATGCCATTTATGCAGGTGGTCCTATGACCGGGACAGTCACGAGCATCAAGGTCCGAGAGGATTCGGGAATTTTGTACAGGATGAAGAAAGCTGTGTTTGCGTCGGTATCGGGTTCAACGGAGCTGACGATGCGCTTCGACCATGCTGCCATCTCGGACGATCGTCTTGATCAGGAACCGTTTGCAACCCTGTTCTCGGACCCGTCCCAGGTGGATCTGGTCGACGCCGAGCACATGCAGACGCAGCCGAATCCGGCGCAGGGACACACGCTGGTGCAGATACGAGTGTTCTCTATGGATTATGATGATGTGGGGGGTTGGTGTGCAGGGTTGCCGAAGATGATCTGGGATGCGATCGAGCGAATGCAGACGATGTGACTATTAGCGGCCTGATGAGGTGGACGGGCGGGGAAGGACACTGTAAGAACAGCGTTCCGATCGAGATTATCTCAATCAAGACGAGAACATCTAGATAATCTCTAGAAAACGCTTAAGATGACAGATGTTCTACGAAGAAGTAGATTGTCTCTATGACTACTGAGATAACGATCACGGTCACGATAGGCGAAGAAGATGAAGTTCCCGCCGCAGTCAGGGAGTTCATCGGACAACAGCTGGGTGGCGGCGGTGACGCTGCCCAGGTAGAGGCCGACTCCGACGGAGCGACCGACGAGGACTCGGAGACCCGGTCGTACGAGGAGATGCTGAACGAGCTTCCTTCCGATGAGCACCGGTACGTGTTCCGTGCCCTGGTACAGAACCGGGGGCGTGCACGGCGCGTGATCCATCGGGCGGCGACGCAGTTCGAGGACTCGCCGTTCGACGACTTCGACCCGGACAACGAGACGTCCGAGCGCGGCCGGATCGGTGAGCTTCTGTGGGAGCTTCAGCGGCTCGACTACGCCTACCACGACGGGAACAAGTGGTTCCCCGAGTCGGAGAAGTTCACCGAAAGCGCACTGAGCTGGTAGGGGTAGAACGTGAGTGCGCCCGCCCCAGATTCACACCAAGATCTCCGACTTGGAAAGCAGGGTCGTGGATTATTCGACCACTGGCGCGTCTACCTAATGAGAAACCTGTACCCTCGACCGTCCCCGTACAGTTTCCCGAGACAGTCGTACAGAGTCCGCGGTTCCTTTTTATGTCGTACAACTCACGTCTCGCATATCGACATGAGAACGCCCACCGGGACTCGAACCCAGATTGGGGTTCGTCGAGTTAGTCCGCGTCGTGGTTTATTACCAACGCATCGACGATTTCTTCGTGAGCTCTCTCAGAAATTTCGGAAACAGGCATTTGCTCCCGAGCTAGATTTTCAGGTTCGATTTTCCAGCATCGATTCACCTGAACTCTAAGCGAATCTCCCTGAACCACGTATCCTGGGAGTCCATTCAACACGAAGTTGATCACACACATCTTCGCGCAGTCTGGGTCGATATCCCATCCAACGTAGATCGCCGGGCAGTCCGCCCGTATATTGTGAAGACGACAGGCACTCTCCAAGAGAAGGCTTCCGCTTCCGCATCCACTGAGATCACCGATAAGAAGCGGATCGTCAGGCGAAGCAGCACAGATTTTGTCCTCATCTGGAAACGAGATGTCAGCCATTGTGCCACTAACTGAGCCTGGTGTGAAATGTTGAGCAAAGTTATCTGAGGTAGTAGAGTAATGTTCATAAATGCCACCAAGAACGTCTTGATTGGTTTCTTCGATTCCGACTACAAGCCCGCTAAGAGCTTTTGCATGGAGTTGAAGAAGATTCTTCACGGTGGCCATGTCGTGCCCATCAGTACGATATCGTTCAATTCGAGTCGAGTATTGCCGTTCATCACCGGAGAAACTTGAGATGGTGAGATCAAGGAAATCTGAGAAAACCTGATAGGACGAATCACCAGTCTTCGCAGAAATCTCGTCCATAGGATTTGTTACCTTCTCACGGATTTTCGGCTTGATTTGAGAACTCATGATTCCACCTGAAGCCCGATCATAGGCCGTTTCAGGCGCGTCGCAACCGAATTTGTTCTACTGATCTGTTCGCTGAAGCTCGTCTCGGAGATGTTTCTCGTGACCATGACCGATCAGTGCGAGGCAATTCTGAATGGCCCCGCACCCATCAGGGGCAAATAAAAAATACCGCTGCTAATCGCTCAGTCAGTCGTAGATGGTCGAGGAGCAATCAAGCGAGCGCTTACAGGTTCGCGAAGTGCCGAAATCGTGAGGTGCTAGTATCGAGTGGGGACCGTAAATCGGACAGACATCTCGAAAAGTTAACCAACAGATAGTCGAGCTATGTGCTTTGTTGGTTAACGGTGATCTGCATCGGTCGAACTTTGAACTCGATCAGTGACGGAGAGTAGATCCAGATCTGTGCAAAGGTGCGTGACTCCCACGGTCCCGATTGGTATTAGGAGAGGTAGATTTCGACTGGAATACCGGGAAGGTGACGATAGTAGCAGAAAGAAGACGACCGGTGTTGCCAGTATTGCCAATAATGCCGTTGTTTAAGTCCCTCTCTCACTCCACTATTGCCAGTAACGAGGAGAGGATGGACGGGAGGGTAGAAGCTGTCTCGCGCCTAGTCTAGTTACTGTTATCTAAACCTACTACAGCTAGATGAGTTTTCTCTAGTGCGGATTTGGTTTTACGCACATTGTATTAAGAGTATCGCTAACTAAAGAGGGGGTCGTTGACCCCCTCCAGTTGTTGCGAAGGTTTACTGGCAATAGTGGAGTGTGTGTGTTTTATAAGTGAATGCAATACTGGCATAACTGGTTCGAGTGGTGGGTTAGTGGTGATACTGGAACCCATGGTTTTATGATGGTTCTTGGTCTTGAATCCGCCTATGGGCCGATTCAATCGAGAATCGTTCATCATCCAGGACAAAGATGTCCTCCGAGATGATTACCAGCCAGAGACACTCGAGGAGCGGGACGAAGAACTCGACGAATATGCGGCCGCTCTCCGTCCCGTCATACAGGGCTGGCAACCGAACAACGTCTTTCTCTATGGCGTTACCGGCGTCGGGAAGACAGCTGCGACCCACGATCTTCTAGAGGAACTGCAGGAATCCGCTGAAGAGTACGATGACGTCGATCTCAACGTTATCGAACTCAACTGTACCGGCTGCACCACGTCCTATCAGGTAGCGGTCAACCTCGTGAATGAAATTCGCTCTCCTTCCCATCCTCTCACTACTGTCTCGTCTACGCGCGAGCCCATGAGCGAAACCGGGTATCAACAAAAACGCATCTTCAACGAACTCTACAACGACCTCGAGTCGATCGGTGGGACTATTCTCGTGGTCCTGGACGAGATTGATAACATCGGCTCGGATGACGATATTCTGTACGAGCTTCCACGAGCACGCTCCCAATTGGATCTCGATGTGAAAATCGGTGTGGTTGGCATCTCGAACGACTTCAAGTTTCGAGAAAATCTTTCTCCGAAAGTCAAGGACACTCTCTGTGAAGAGGAGATCTTGTTCCCTCCGTACGATGCGAATGAACTGCAGAATATTCTCAAGCAACGAGCCGACATTGCACTCTACGACGATGTCCTCGAGACGGATGTAATCCCGTTGTGCGCAGCGTTCTCTGCACAGGACTCGGGATCCGCTCGGCAGGCGCTACGGTTACTCCGGAAAGCAGCTGATATCGCTGAAAACGATGCGATGGCTGGTGGAGAGGCGAAAATCACCGAAGACCACGTCCGCGAGGCTGAGCATCAGATTCAGCGACAACAGGTGGTCGAAGGCATGCATTCGTTGACCCGGCAGGGGCAGTATGTGCTGCTGACTGTCTGCCAGCTCGCCGCAGAGGGAGAAACACCCGAACGAACGAAACTGATCTATGAGCGGTATCAAGCAGTTCTTCGAAATCACGGCAGTGAACCGCTGAAACGCAGGCGTGTACACGACCACTTGTCGGATTTGAGCCTCCACGGGATCTTACGGTTGGTCGACTCGTCGAGTGGACGCGGGAACTACAACGAGTACGAGCTTGATGTCTCTCTGTCGTCGGCCCTCGATGCACTCGAGAGTGAACTAGGAGAGCTCGACGATATTCGTGAAACTGCGAAGAGGCATCGGGTTTTGGAGTGACTTCGGACCGCCAACACCAGTACTGCCAATACCCTCTCCACTTTTGCCAGTAAAGTGCTAACCGGCAGTGCCAGTTTGTCCAGTACCCTCTCCGCTGTTGCCAGTAACTCCTTTTCCTAATGAATTAGACTAGTCAGCATCAGAACCACCGTTGCCAATTTCATCTAACTGTGCCATGTATCCCGGTTTTACTGGCAATAGTGGAGTGTCTGACAAGCCCTCATACTACTTTTATTTATGAGTATCTGTAATAACTTCCCGGTGGACTACTCATCCGGGTTGACCGGGCCCCTGTACTTTGATCTGATTTTGTCTCCTTCCCGCCATTGCCAGTAGTAGTAGCGATTATCGTTGATCTCCTTGATCGTGATCGTCGCCTTCGACGGGACGTCATCGGGAAGGTCCTCTGGTCGCTCTTCGACCTGCTTATCCTCCTCGTTTTCAGCTAGTCGTACCTCCCGCTCGCGATGCTCAGCAAGCTCCTCGGCAAACCGGGCGATTTGTCGGAGTACCTCCGGGGATTGTTCATCGAGTTTTGAAGCGATGTCTGCTGGGACTTCTCGAGGTGGGTCTGGTGGAGAATAGGACATTGGACAGTTTCTGTTAACCAACGTTGTTGGGCAATATCTTAGAATTGTTGGTTAATTTTCTAGTCTACTCAACGAGACTTCCTCGATAACCGCAACCGTGGCTTCGAGTTCCTGCCGACGGTTCTCGCGTTCTTCGATCTCTTGGTCCAGCTCGCGAATCTCCGTTGCAAGTTGTTCGACCACGTCCGTCGTTTCCGGGAGACGGCCATCAGGGCGAGGGACGTTCCCACTCCGAATTTCGAGATCGGTCCGCCGTAGATGCTTGCACCCACCGCTAGGGTTCCGCTTCGAGAAATCTGGACACGTACACGTCTCACTCGCAACGTCGACCTCGTAGATGTTCCCTGACTCCGATTTCACCTCGTAGAGTCCTCCCTTCTGTAGTAACGAGACGTCCATTTCTTCGGTTCGAGCTCGCTTAGTGCGCGGCTCGAGTGTCTCTTGAGACGGGTCTTCGTCACTAGTGGGCTGTTGGCCAGCTTCAGTAGGTGGCGAAGCTGCAGGAGTGGGGTTCGATGCTACCACTCCACCATCGGGTGAATATACTCGCTCTTCGTGGTCTGTTTCGTCTCCGTTCTCTGCCTCGACGATGTCAGTGCGTTCGGTCATGATCTCAGTTGAATCGACGTGGCGAGTTCGCGCACGCCGTCACCCTTCGACGGCGTGAAAAACCGGTTTTCAACGCACCTGGGTCTTCACTCGATTAGTTTCGACTGTGAGTGCTGTTCGGAGGTTAGCCGAAGCGTCACTCCCCGAGTGATCGAATAATCTCCTGAGCGGTGGAACTAATTCGACCGAGACGCTCTTGAATTGCCTCCGGGTCATCGCCCTGCCATGCAGCGAGATAGAACGCTGAGCCACTCGTGTCGAGTCCGAAATATCGACCGACGATGTACGCGACTGCTTCTGCTTCGACCTCGCGTTTTGCCCGTTCGGGTTCATCTTCGATATCGAAGTGGAGCAGCGCATGAGCGTACTCGTGAATCAGTGTGACCGCGAGATCTGCGTGGTTCGACCGAGCCCTCGCCTCGACGACTGGTTGGAAGTCGTGTAGGCTCCGATACTTACAGACCCCTTTCGCGTCGCCATGCTCCCAGTCATCGGCATCGACAATGCGAACCGCCACACCGAGTTCATCAGCTGCATCTTTGAGCGCTGGCACCAGGTTATTGGCATCGCCCGTCGCCGCCGTCTCCAGTTCGGGAAGCGGTTCTCCTTCCGTCTGTGACACGTCGAAGACTGGTGCTGGTTTGAACCCGACGAGGCCTTTCGACCAGTCATCCGGCGACGTTTCGTCGTAATCACAACCGATGTTCTCGTGGTAGCTGGGCGAATTCTCACACTCGGGACATCGCTTGGTGATGATTGGTGCCCAGATCCAGATGGCCTGTTCGCCTTCCTTGACGTGCCGATCGAAGTCGTTCCGCCATGTGTTGTAGCCTGCGACCTTCGTTGCCTCGGGATACTGGAGCTTGATGAGGAGCGTGTTTCGGTGCGAATAGTCGTGGAACCGACTCTGGACTTCCAGCCACTCTTGGAACTCCTCACTTGCTTGTGCATCGTCGACGTGGTTGACGAGGTCGTCGATCCACGCTTCGATGGTACTGTGCATCTCGTCGTGCCGGGTGTCGGTCTCCTCGAACGAGACCGACGAATCACTACTCGTAGCCATGATTTTCAGGACTCGAATTACCGCAACTGCATCGATTCAGAACGCGCCGCACCCTTCAGGGCGCGAAAAACAACTCCCGTTGAGAGTTACCGGAGTTCGTGTGGTTCGTCCGCGAAACCGACTGTAACAAGATATTCGAGATACTCGTCGAACATCTCTACGTCGCTCGGTGTGTCTGTCGCGAGGTGTCGCGCCCACTCGATGGCCCACCGGAATGCGGGATCGGACCCACCTTTGTCGTGGATGTACCACCACCGAGCTGCTTTGAGAACGACGAGTGGGTTCGTCGGCGGCTGTTCACTCGCCAGTCCGCGAGTGATGGATTCGATCTCCGCAGGAACATCACCTGGATCGATTTCCCCGGACTGTGTGTTCGAAATATCGATTGGAATCTCATCGACCGAGACGTCGTTCGCATGCTGTCGCTGACTCACTTGATTCACCTCTGGATGAAGACTCTCGATGGAGCCTTCGCCCTCTCAGGGGCTCGAAAAACACTTTCCGAGTCACGCCGGTGGGAAGTAGACGCTCTTCTCGCCGGCTATTTCCTCGAGATTGTTCCGATGGCGATGCGAGAAGTAGCAGTCGTAGCTGCAGTACCCACAGACATCTCCCGTATCATACTCAGCAACAAAGGGACCACGAGGGGTTCGCCAGACATTCGCCCCGCATCCAGTACAGGAAGCACCGTCGAGCTCACTCGGTGATGGCCCCTCGTACTCTACATCCAGACCGGCATCTTGCGGTGTCGAATCTGGCCAGACTCCGTGTCCCCGCCAGAACTCTCGGAGTCGACCAAGGCTGTGCCGAACGGTCTTGCGAACGGTGACATGGTCAGCGTCTCGACCGCTATCGTCCCACCCGGCAGCTGTCCAGAACTCCCCGAACTGCGCGCCACGATGGAGCCCGTTCCAGTCAACGCCGACGATATCTGCGGGTGGGTCGTTTGCAAGCGTCGGTCGGGTCAACTGCTGAATGACGTCAAGCTGCTTCGGTGGGCTGCCACCGAGGATGTGGACGCGTCGGCCACGCCAGTCGGTCGGCTCGGAGAATTCGTGGGCCAACCGATCAGCGTAGCCCCTGGAGTAGCCGAGCACGATGTCGTCAGGGATCATCTCGATCACCTCCTGGCACTTGGGCACGATGACGAGCTCTGCATCGGGGTAGCTCGCTTGGATTTCGCGAGCAGCAGCGACGTAATCATCGACATCGTCGGGCTCGTATGCGTCCCCAATGACGCCGACTCGTGGCTCGTGTTCGAAAAACCGGTCGACGTATCGAGTCAGGTCGGGATTTCGAAAGTCGTTATCGAGCATCCCAACGGGGATCTCTAACCCCTGAAATTGGGATTGCTGAAAGCTGCAGTCTTCACGAAAGCCGGGCAGAAAGCCGAGTGTGAAGGCGTCCAGCGCGAACGGGGCCCGGTGCAGGAACGCCACGTAGTCGGTTTGCTTTGCAGCGTCAATCTCACGTGGGGTGCTGCTGCTGGGACTGATATCGAGCGACATGAGTAGGGCCCGGAACGGCCACTTCTGGCCGCCCCGCACCCCTTCTGGGGAAAATAAAACTGGGTTACTGGAAGCTGTTAACCAACACAAGCGGTAGAGATGGGGTGTCTGTTGGTTAACTGCCTAAACGAAGCCAAAGCCAGACTGCCCTTCACCGACTACTCGCTGGAGGGGCGTCGTCGGCGTATCTGCTCAGGATTCGGCACCCATGGATGGGTCTCCCAGCAGTGGATCGCGTGATTTCGTGCCGTGTCGAATCGGGCTTCACATGATCCACACTGGTAGGTTGTCCCGGGCCAGCGTTCCGTGACGAACATCGCTGTCACCGTCGACCAGACGGGGTCTGGTGCATCCGACCGCCGAACGTAGTTGTAGCCGATGACTGTCCGTTGATGAAGTGCTGACTACGCAAGTCGATCCGACTTGTTTTCCGGCAGATACACCCAGCGAATGAACGCATCTTCTGAGTCCTTCGCCGACGGCTGGATGATGAACCACCGGTCGTGCTCGTCGCGGAAGAGATACCGCTCAGTGCCTCGATTCTGGAGATACAGCGGGTTGCCGCGACCAGGAACCAGTCGAAGACCAACTGATGGGGAGATCGGGGTGAGAAGCCGCTCTTCTAGCGTGAGCATGCTGGATTCCTCGGTCGCACTCTTCGCGAAGTGATCGAGAGTCGCTTTCTGAGTCATGCTGACCACTGCTCAACTGTCGTTTGTGTGCTATCGTGACCACTGGATACCTCACAAACGAATCGCCATTTCGGCGTCTCACGAATCGGCTTGTCCGGTCGATTCCCTGCTTGGCCTGTCCCCGTCTTTCCCGTACAGTGCCAGCCCTTGGCTCGGAGTGCTTTCACCATTGATCCAGAGTAATCCGCTCGAACGAACGTCAGGAGGAGTCGAATCCCGCGTCGACGTGCTTCACGTCGAATGAACTGATCCATCGACCGTGCAAGCGCTGCCGATGCGAGGTTCGGGAAGTCGACACCGATACAGATGCGAGCTGCCTCGACGATCTCGTCGCCTTCGTACCGGGTTTTATCGTGATTCAATGACCGGATGAGCGGGTGTCGCCATGTAATCGCGCCCATGAGCTGTCCTTGGTAGCTCAGACCGTGATGAACCAGGTTGGTGAGTGGGACGCTGTCCATGTAGGAGTGATGGGCCTCGTAGATTGCGCCGGCGACGTGCCGGGGAATCGTCTCGATTTGGACTCGCTCGGCGAACCGTAGTCCAAGCGGCGCCGTGACCGGGTCGCTATCGTGATGGATCGGACAGTCGCACCCGCCCGACGCCCGCGTGAACTGAAACCCAGTCCGGCCAGTCGCATCATCGTGGTGGACGCTGGTCATGAATCGTCGCGCCCCGCCGAGACGTCTGTGCTCTCGGTTCTCTCACGTTCCTGCTGGTCGTTGTACCGCTCGAGTTCGTGGCCGATGCGCTCCAGTGCCTCAACAGCGCGTTCGATGAGCTGGTAGGTGGCCCGGGAGAAGCGAAAGGTCTCCATCACGCATCCTCCTCCGGCTCGACGAGGTCGTTGCTCTCGGCAACGAGTTCCCGCACGGCAGGAGCAGGATCCTCCTCAATCGGAACGGTACGTATGTCGAGTGGGACCGGATACGCACGGTCGCCCTGCGCACAGAGCAGGAGCAGCCACTCCTCGGTCCCTTCACCAAGGACGACGTAGTGGTCGATGTTTCGCCGCTGGAAGACTGTCCGTTCTGACCGATTCACGGCACTCCAGTTTACTGGAAGTGACGGGGTTGGCGTTCCACCATCCGGCATGAGTGCTTCGTGCTTGGTTACGCCCGCGAGTGCGGCTTCGATGTCGTCGCCGGTGAGATGCCAGCAATTGGCTGGTCCACTGCACTCCAACTGGCTCACCACGTCATCGCGGAACTGGATGTAGTGCTTGTAGGCGACGGCTTCGTCGTCGTAGTAATCGAGGAGGAGTCCACAGGCGAGCTGTGCCGAACCGCTGCCAGTGTCGCCCCATTCGAATCCAGACAGGCGCTGTCGTACGAGATCGAGGCTTCGGTCGGGAACGAGTCGCTCGTGTTCCGTGAGATTGAGTACGACCGGTCTGTCGTCGACGCGCATCCCCACATACTCGACGTGGTCTCTGTTCGTCTGGCAAGGGTCGCTCGCAGTCTGTACGTCTGTTCTGGGATCGCCGGTAGAATCCGTCTTCATGTGTCGAACGCGGGTCGTCGAATACCCCGCACCCCTCCTTGGGGGTGAAAAACAACCTCCACGAGCAGTGATTCAGTCTTTTGAACGGATTTCGTCGGCCTGCTGCTTGAGCTGGCGAAGAATCCAAACACGCTGTTGATTTGCGTTCTCGTAGGCGACACACGCTCGCAGTGTCTCCATATCGTGAATCGTCACGATCCCCGCGTTGATGAGGCGCGAGTTTGGCGGTTCGAGTCGCTGTGCTGGCGACAGTCCGTCCGAATTTCGTTCTTGCTCTTCTGAGTTGCTCACTGATGATCGCCTCCGCTCCTACAGAGGCGAAATAGACCGCACTTGCCCGCTACTCGTCGTCTTCCCCCGGTTGGATCTGGCGGGCGTCTTCGGCGAGGTCGTGGATGTACCCCCGAAGCGTCTCCATGTCCTCGCGAGCCTCTTCGAGCGTTTTCGCTTTCACTTTGGCAGTGATCTTGTCTTGATCGCGAGTCCCAGTACCGCGAGTCAGCTTCACGGTGAGGGAGACCCCGACATCGCTTCGCTCGACGTACTCAGTTGGTGCCTGTCGCTCACTGTTCTCGGTCGATTCTACGTTCGTACGGGACTGCTGGGTGGGTTCTGGCATGGATTGCTCTCTGACTGTTAGTTGACGGACGGTGCGACTGGGTCGTCGACTGTCTCACGAAGGGCTGCGTCGATCTCGCGCCCGGTGAGTCGCCAGCAGCCGTCAGAACCTGTACACTCCAACTGGCTCACGACCTCGGTCTTGAACGTCGTGTACTTCGCTAGTGCGACCTCCTCGTCGTCGGTGTAATCGAGCAGAAGGGCGAGTGCGAGTTGGGCCGGCCCGCTGCCACCATATCCCCATTCGAAGCCCGAAGGACTGTGATTCGCCAGTTCGAGACTCCGCTCTGGCGTGAGCTGTTCTTGGTCCGATTGCTTCTCGACGATGACGCGGCCTCGATGACGGTAACCAACGTAGATGACGTCGGAATCATCCGAGGCCCGTGACTGTACGTGCGAGCGTGGGTCGCTGATTCCACTCATAGATCGGTTTGCGAGAGGCTCGTTCGATCACCCCCGCACCCCCTCGGGGGTTCAAAAACAGGACGCGGCTGCGTTCGGCAATGTATTTGACAGTTGCAACGTACTGTCCAGGTATATCGGAATGGCTGTACTGGACAATCTCTCAGGGTTCGAGTTCGAGGACGTGATGGAGGACGTGTTCCGCAACCTCGGCTACGAGAACGTCTGCCAGGCCGATAGCACGGCTGACGAGGGTCACGACGTCATCATGGAGGAGGTCGTAGACGGCACGCGGCGTGCGATCATCGTCGAGTGAAAACACACGGTGACGGTCGGGCGGCCGGTCGTCCAGAAGCTCCACTCGGCGATCGCGACCTTCGACTTCGACGGCCCGAAATGCGGGATGGTCGTCACGACTGGCCGGTTCACGAACCCTGCTCAGGAGTACGCCGACGGCCTCCAGCCAGAACAACGACCCACACCCAATCGAGTTGCTCGACGGCGAGGATCTCCGGGAGATCGCCGACGAGATCGGCCTCGATCTCTACAACGGTCGAATCGAGATTCTCTGGGACGAGACGCCACGCCCCTATGACCCGGCCGCCGAGGTCGACGCGGCCGTCGCGGAGGCGTTCCGCGACATCGAGAACACTAGCTTTACGGTTAATTTTATGAAAGTTGGCAGGTTGTTCTCCAGGTATGAGAGATGAGAAGGTTTCTCAGCACTATGTGCCCCGGTTGCATCTCCGTAGATTCTCTACCAAGCCGGATGGTGATTCTGTCTACTGTTTTGACAAGCAGAACAAACGCAGTTTCGAGACGGGTGTAGGGAATACGGCGACGGAGAATTTCTTCTACGATCCGAAGACGGAGTTGGAGCCGGAGATGGAGGAATTTCTGGAGGATTTGGAGGGTCGTGTAACGAATCCATACCATAAAATGGTGGAGAACGGGTCGTTGTCTGTTCTATCTGAGGATGAGAAGGAGGCTGTTGCTGAGTTCCTCGGTGTTCAGATGATTAGGACACGCGGCGAGCGATCGTCTATCCAGGGAATGATTGAGGGTATTGAGGAACAGGTTGGCCGGGAGAATATGTCGGAGGAATTGAAGGAGGAGATTGATGAGACGAAGAAGGAGGATACCTTGCGGGAGATGCAGAATGATTTGATCAAAGAAGCTGGCGGCCAGTTCGGAGATATGTTGATGAAGTTGGATTGGCACTTGTTCTTGAACGATTCTGATCTCCCGTACTATACTTCCGACTTTCCGGTTGTGAGGCATAATGAGCTGGATTTCGGGCCTTACGGTGAGTTGGGATTGATGAATCGAGGTGTGCAGGTGTATTTCCCGTTGACGCCTTGGGTGATGCTGGCTATCATCGAGACCAGTGTCTACCCTGATATACCGGAGGTGTGGGAGAAGGATAATCGTGATAATGTGGTGTTCCAACGAGATTTGCAGGTTACCCGGTCTAACCGTTTCGTGTACTCGTGTAGGGATGATTTTGACCAGGCGGAGGAACGGATTGAGGACTCTCCGATTGTCGCTGAACCGTTGTCGGAGAGACAGAACGTCGAGTAAATGGTTTACAGTATTTCTTTGCCTACGGCCTTCTTCATGGTGTCCAGGAAGATCGATTTTCGGAAATCATCGACCGGGATGAGAGAGCGGGTTATTTGAGATACCATTACGCCAGGTGCGACACCTTTGATGCTTCTTCGACGTCGTCGAACTCGCCGCGCTCGACAGGCTCCCAGTCCTCGCTAGGTTCCGGACTCCACCAGTCGACCTCGTAGGCACCTGGTGCGCCGAAAATTTTCACCCTCGCCGACCCGTCAGGCAGGTCGCGACGAAGTTTTTCGTCGACGTGGAGATTCCAGGTCGTGGCAGTATCGAAGCAGGCGAGCACGGCCTCCTCGTAGCCACGATCCTCTTGCGACTCTTGGAGTCCCACCTGTGTGTTGCAGTTCTTGCAGAACACGCCCTCGAAGGGGATGTAGCTAAACACCTCGTGCCCGCAGACGGGACACCAGAGGAACTCGAACAGTGCTTCGCTGTGACGGTCGATGACGTCCAGACTCATCTGTAGATCTGGTCCGTTTGACTCGGGCCACCCCTCCTGCCCCAGAAAAACGCTACCGCTGGACGTCTTGTGACCTTAGCGTTCAGCGCCGTAGACTACCTTCGAGCGAGCTTCGTAGCCACAATCGGGACAGTCGAACCAGCGCTGTACCTTCGCCCCGTCAGCTGCCTTCTCACCGACGAGAACGTCGTCGTTCGGGCACTCAGGGCAGGTTAGCTCAGGGAGTGGTCTGTCTCGAAGAGCGTCCCGAAAGACTGTCGCCTGCTTCGTCTCGAAGCCACGCGACCAGACCGGATAGCCGTCGACGAGGATTGCTGCCCGCCACTTGTACCGGTAGGAGTCCGGTGCACGGTGGAGAACGGCTCGGGCTCCAGTCTCGGTGTTTCGATACGCAAGCGACGGTGAGCGACTCTCCCGTGTCCAGTTTGTGATCCGGGACATCGGTTAGAAGTGGACGTCGGCGGGGACGATCCAGAGGTCTTCACTCTCTTCGAGGATTCGATCCAGTTGTTCGCGATGTCGGATGCCGGTCGCGTGCTGATCGTACAGGAACACCGACGGACCGTCGTACGCGCCGACTTGATGGAACGCGTGCCGAGCGAGGTCCTCATCGCGCATGATTTCCTCGTCGGAGAGTTCGTCGATGGCTTCCTTTACGCGTTCGAGATTACGCTCGAATTCTTCTTTCGTCGCTTCCCACCCTTGGTCGAGCAGGTCCTGCCCATCGTCCGAGTCAACGGGAGCTGCGGCCGGTAAATCGCCCCATCGAGCCTTGCCCGCAACCGTCGTGTTCTCCTCGTCGAAGCAGACGTAGTAGTCGAACACGGCGGATGAATGTGGGTCTGCGCCCACCAGTCGGTCGAACACTGCTTTGCCGGTGGCCAACGCGTCGTTCTGTGTCGATGCCTCTACCAGAGTGTAAATGACCATATGCATCGGTTTCACCTTCGTCTGCCGACACACGCGACTGCACACTGCCTCGCTACGTGATGCGCCGGCACCCATCGCCGGCGCTCAAAAAATAATACTGACGACGCTGGCTAGATGTTCTCGATCTCCGACTGGCAATCCTCCTCCTCGACGCTGATCGTCAGGTCTCCGTTCTCGTAGTCGGCCTCGAACTCAACTGAGAACGTATCCGAGTTATAGGCGGCGTGGTACGCACGATGTCGCTTGAGCGACCCGGTCGCCTTGAAGTGGAAGAAGGCAGCAGCTGTGTACGGTTTGCTTGCTGTTTCGATTTGCGCTTCGACTGATGCCGGGAGTGCGATGTGCGGCGTGTCACTGTCGATTCCGGCGGCGAAGGCTCGAGCTTCGTCGACGCTTGCTTGCGAATGTACTGGTGTCTCACCGGTCAACACATTCACGGGTGTTTCCGTCTGGTCTGTGAACAGTACGTCTTCGAAGGTGTGAGTGCCAAGAATCGCGTCGGGGCTCAGCTCACAATCCTCAAACGGATCGTTCGATGATTGCTCAGACATTGAATCACGAAGCCCTGAGGGCTCAGTCAATCAGCCCTCGAAAAACAGGGCCCTCGCATCTCGCGGGGAGACTGATTTTCAGCTATTCCTCTATCGGATTGAGGGTGCTGAGGTCCGCGTGGAGGACCTCACCGTCGCGAACCACGTATCGCTTTGCCAGTACCGGGAACCGGCATTTCGTGTACCCCGCGGTCTGGATGTCGAGTTCTTCACCGGATTCGAGATAGTTGGCCAGCTTTCGGAGGAACTCGTGAGTGACGAGACCACCTTCGTAGTCTGGAAGTCCATCCTCACGAGTTTCGTAGATCTCGAAGGCGTCGTAGCCCCAGATGATGAGCTCTCCTTCTTCGTCTACTTCCCAATTCAGGGTCCCGAAGCAATGTGCTTCGCAGAGCTGGCGGACTGCCTGTGCATCGGTTACGGTCGCGCCGGTCGACGCCGTCGCTGCTTGGAGTGTTGCCATTGTTAGTCCTCGAGGGCACTTTCCTACCCCCGCACCCCTTTGGGGGGAATATAATCGACTGGAAGAGAAGCTGAACCGACGCTGTTCGACCGATCCTTTCCTCAGGATTCGGCCTTGGTGTTTGCTTTCTCCGAAGCACCTGGCCGAGTGAGTAGTCCTATTTGTTCCAGAAGCGTGGTGGCCTCAACGATTCGCTCTCGGTCGGGTGAGTCCAGTTGGTCGATGTCGATGCTGTTGAGGTTGCTGAGTGCGCGATGCAGTCGGTATCCTGGTGTGTCTCGTGGGTCCATGATGTACGCCTCCGCCGACTTCTGGCGCAGAAAAACGAAGCAGGTACGCTGATGTCTCCCGCTGAAGCCCTGCACCAGCCTTAACCAACAAACTTCGTCTAGACATCCTATGTTGGTTAAGGTGTTGTTCAACCGATTATCCTACTCGGGATCTGGTCCGTGACGAGGCGACTGACACACCTGGCACTCCCACATTGGCTGGCCAGACCACTCGTCAGCTGGGAGCGACTCGAACTCCTGGAACTGGTGCTCGGTCGTTCGACCACACTTGCGACAGTCAAGACGTGTTTTCGAGGGAATGTTGGGCCGACGATCCTCTGAATGCTCGCGGTCGACGGAACGCTGAAGTGCAATCGCTGGCACTAACCAGACGTCGCTCTCGGCCCTCTCAAGTAAGCCTGTAAGCCGACTTTCCTCACTAACGTCGTACCCTCCCTCGTCGTAGAGGAACGTCGTGTGCGCCCCCTCACACGGCGACTGCGTCACCTCTGTCTGTTTCGTCCGCTGACGAGCGGTTGTGAGTAGTTGTTCACCGCTTTCAGAGGTGACTCGAACTGCTTCGGGGAGCGAGGGCCACTTGTCGGTCAGCTGTGCGGCGGGCTTTATATCGAGGTCGTAGATCAGTTGGCAGTCGTCAACCGCTGGATCTCTGTCGGCCTTCGTGAGGAGTGTGGCTGCAGCAGCACCTTTCGCGACGGCGGCGTAGAACGTCGACGCTTCGACGAGCAGATGGACGACGTGGAGTAGTGTCCACTCAGTATCCGGGGTGCGACTGTCGTCGGTGGTTCCATCGAGATGGTTTGAGAGGCAGAACCGACACTTGGTACGGTTCGCAGGAATCGACGCCCCGCACGAGGAACATTCGCTCCGTGTCGATCTCGTTCGATCTGGATACGAATCCAGCCCCTCTTTTCGCTGTCCCTCTGATCGCCCAGCGTACCCCCGTCCAGAAAGCTCGTCGTCGGGAACGCGAGTCGCTTCACCAAGTGGTCGTAGTTCCTCAAAATCAGATTGACGTCCATTCATAGAGTCGTCTGGCAGCACCTTCCCTCGTCTCTGTATTTAAACCTCAGCCACCAACGCCGAACTCGAATCGGCAGAGAACTCGCAGACAGCGTCTTCAAATCGCCAATTCGTTTAGCGTGTCTCGATGCGACCGGATGGTCGTTGCAGTGACGCTCGCCACCTCAGCGACTTCCTCCTGCGTCAGCCATTGTCCTTCCTCGCGACCCGCCTTGTACAAACAGGCAGCTGCGAATCCTGACGGTTTGACACCCGATGTGGCCCCCGACGATTCTAACTGTTCAGCCAACTTCCGAGCTCGCTGTCGGATGTTCGCTGGAACATCGAACTCTGACGCGAGACGGGGGATGAATTCGCTCGGTCGAACAGGCTGAGTCGGGAGTCCGAGTTCTGTATTCAGCGTCTTGTACGCATTCGTGACTCTCGATTGGTCAACGCGTGCCACGTCCACGACGTCATCGAGTAACCGCGAGTGGCCGTTACAGCGACAGGCTCCGTACACGCTTGCTGCAGCTATCGCCTCGATCGACCGGCCTCGAAGCAGGTCTTCATTCTGAGCACTCCGGAACAGTTGACACGCTTGGTCACGAATCGAGTCCGAGAGTTCGAGGACACTTGCGACTCTTCGAACTTCGCCCAGCCCGTGTGCGAGGTTTCGCTCGGCTTTCGACTGGAATCGACCACGGTTCTGTTCTCGCCGCATTCGAGATAGCCGCTGGCGCTTTTGCCCAGAGAGCTCGTTCCCGTTCGCATCTTTTCGCCGACCGATTTCTGTCGACAGCCCTCGGTCGTGACGTGCCGCAGTCAGTGGAGCGCCCGTCCGCTTTCGCTGGTCTTGATCGTGGGCTCTCCATTCCGGACCATGGTCGATTCGCTGTTCGTCAATAACGAGACTACAGTCCTCACAGATTGTTTCAACGCTGTTCGTTCTCACTTGGCCCTTACACTCTGGACACGGTGTGTTGTCATTCGATACGTCTTCGTCAAAGTCGGTTTCGTAGATGTGTCTCGTCGCCATCGGTAGCTTACGAGATGCCTTGTCTGCACCCCGCACCCCTCACAGGGGGAATAAACAACTGCGGACCTAGCGGTGTGGGGATGTCTACTGAGCTACTTGGGAGGTTTCGGCGACCCGCCCGTACACATTCCCAGCAGGGAAAGGCGTCGGCCAGTTCCTCACAATCGCACTGTGTTGTGTCTGCGTCACCGGATTGGTCTGCCAGTCACTTTCTGTCGGTTACAACGCCGCCGTCGGCGACAGCTCACATCTTCGTCGCGATATCGAGGATTCGAGGTCGAATGGCGACGACGATCCGGTGTTTACACGGACCATCGTACATCGCGTCAGCAGGACACTCACAAGCTTATCGCCGGAATCTCGAAAGCGGATCCACCGGAACGCGATCTTGTGCGGCAAGATTGTCCAGGGCTAACGAAATCACGAAGCCGATCATTGCGAATAGTGACAGCCATAGCCCTGCTTGGAATATCCTAGCGGCAGTGTTCTGTCCCAGTCCTAGAGTACCGCCAACGAGCCCACCGATCCCCAGTATGACCATTCCGAAGGCGATCATCACGCCGAGTTGGCTGGCATAGGTGGTTTGAGTCCAGAAGCTCCGGGGTTGATAATATGGGAGTCGTTCGGCAGCAATCTCTTGGGCAACCTCTTTAGGAACAGTAGTCACGTCGATTTCTCCCCAGTCAATCGAATCGTCGATAAGTTCGCTGTACTTGACTGTCCCACCCTCGTCGCGTTCACGGGGGTACCAGTAGAGTTTCGTATTACCATCGTTGAATCTGCAGATTTCTCCGCCTTCTGCTAGATCGTCTAAGTTGTTACCCACAGTTTGTGGTTCGACTTCAGGAAACTCGGTTGCGAGCACTCTCCTAGTCAATGCGGGTACATCCTCGTTGAGTTCACCTAACTCACCTTTGAGCTCTCCTCGGTCAATCTTCCTTGCTGGATGTGAGTCGGTAGAATCGCCAGACATCGCCAAATTATACCGCTCAATAAACACTGCTCGATAATATAATTCAGGGTGTGAAATATCATCTGGAGTTAATCTCTTGGCTACCTGATTTCCTAACACAATGGTCGGAATTGAAAATACAAGCCGTCGAAAGTTTCTGGTCGCCGCAGCAGTGTTGGGTTCCATGACCGGGTGTCTCGGAAGAACCAGCGAGCGGCCAGGGGCGGTTGATTCATCAGACCTGTCCGTTTCGTCAAGTGGGTCTGCCAAGCTCACTGCCAAGAATGTCAAAAATGACAACAATAATGGGTTAATGATCTCGACCGAAGACTCGGTTGCTGATGGGAAAGTAGTCGGTGAAATCCCGGTTTCTATCTCTGAGGCTTCCAGAAGCAGTGTCTACATCAATGCTGATGTTGAGCAGTTAGATGACGACGCTGAGATCGAAATACGATTTCGTTCTCCAAACTCCAGCTATCGCGCTATCTTCCTTGGAAATGAATACAAGGGGAAAGAGAGCGGGGTATTAGCAACTGAAACTGGATCGGGGTATGAGCTGCAGGAACAGCTCAAGAAGCTACCGTCGGCTGAGAACGGAGGGTCAACTCAGGTCATGGATATTGATCGAGTTCAGTTCGTAGTCAGGGACGGTGATTTCGCTGGTACAATCTGGGCTCTCTGGTTTATATTCGAAGATCAAACTATAGCCCTTCTGTGAGTGACTGGTAGAGACTGTATCTTCACTTCTAACTGGATTGGGATACAATTATAGGACCTCGAACTATCAAGTCAGTTGGCACTAATGTTCGTCCGATTGGCGAAGAAGATTTTTGTAATTTACACCTTCCTATTGGGGGGGACATTGGTCTTCACAGCATTCGCCAACAACTCGGGACCGAGACTGTATTTGATGGGGGGCAGCATTATTGGACTTGGTGTTGTGGTAATCCTGTCTCTTCTGCGGGGAGTGATAGTTGCAAAATGGCGGTGGACTCAGAATCAGGTGAGAATTTTTTTAGAATCCAAGATAGCAAGATTTCAAGCTTGGAGATCGAATCTGGACCTGTACTCTTGGGGGAAAATAACCTTTTGGACCATCTCAATTTTACCGTTGGTATTTGTGGGGATTTCAATAAGCTATCCAAATTCTCAAGTAGTCGAATTATTTGCCGTTTCGAAGGAGAACGCGTTTTTCTCGAATTCTCTCTTACTTCTTGTGAATATGATTGGCTTCGTCTTCATCATCTTGATCTTCGTCATCCAGAATACAACTCAAGAGTATAATCCGGGTCTCTCGAAGGAGATTTACAGCGACTTCTATCTTATTTTGATATTCGTAGGACTGCTGCTCATCGCCTTATACAACCTTTCTGGACTGTATTTTCAATGGTCAGATGCACTTCAATCTCTGAGCTTTATTTTGACCTTTTCTTCATTTCTCTATCTGGTTTCATTGTCTCTCGTCACGAGTCATTATCTAGACGTTTCAAATGCTATCGACAGGGTAGAGGACCGTATCAATGGAAAAATCACTAGAGACAACATCTACCGATCATCTGCCCGCGTACCGCTGAAGGATGAAGAGTTTCTTGCAGAACTCACCCAGGATACTCTATTAATTACCAACACGGCGATTCGTGCGATTGAAAATAACGATCATGTCCTTGTGATCACCTGTGTCCAATCTTTGGAAAGTATTGGGTCGAAATATTTGGGAAGGTTAATTTCGCCTGTCGAAGATGATTTCGTGAGGGAGCTGAACGACCAATTTCAGTTCATAATCGAGAGAACGGGAAAGGACTATACGAGTCAGAAATATTTAGAACCGCTATCTGAATCTTTGGGGAGTTTGTCGAGATCAACCTTTAGAAACACTGAGAACGCAGTCCAGACTTCTCTGTGGCTTCAATCATTGTGGGAGATCTTCGAAATTACGTACCCTGAGATGGATCGGACAGATGCTCTGGGCAAGTCGATTCGAGAAATCAATCGGACGGTGGTCTTATCCTTGGAAACTAAAACTGCTACTGGTCATTCGCACTACTGGCAGTATTCATCATACTTGGAAAGGATCGGGAAATGGAGTCTGGCGAATAAAGCAAGTATGCCACTAAGGGTGTGCCTCTCTCAATTCCAATGGCACTACATCTCTATGATAGATTCTCTGATTTCCGAGGGACTCTATTTTCAGAGTCATCAAGTCGAGAAACCATTAGACGAAATTCTGGAACTCTTTTCCACGGCATGGAAGAGCAACCAGTTTGATAAGGGATTGCTCGAAGCCGTATTTTTCAGGTTGGAATCTTTCCCGACTCTATTCCGATACTATGGTCTCTATTCTTTAACACCAGATATGGCTGCTGGACTTGGGTCAATCACGACTTCCCCTCCAGAGGAGTTCAGTACTGATCCACGTGAGGCAGTGGGTTTTGAAAATGCCCGTTTGGAATCTGAATTTATTGATTGTTGTGAGGTGTTAGTTGAGTTTTTAAGTGACATGGCGTGTCTTTTTCCGGACACGAATTACCACGATGTATATTCCGCTTATCCCCAGATGTTGTTCATCTTCTGCAACGACATTCAGGTAAAATTTGTAGAGAAAATCGATTTGGTGGATGGGCTGACTTCTGACTTCCTGAGTTTGATGTTACGGGAAATAGACGGTGCAAGGTATAGCAGACCGGATTCTACGGTTAGACATCATTTTGGAGATTTCCTTCTTATTGCAATTTTCTTCTTCCAAGGCAATGATGAGAGACTTTCGGAGATTTTCAAGCAAGTAGATGACTTCTACGGAAAGGCAAAAAGCAGGTTCGGCGAGGACGACACCCGTTGGATCTACAAGCATCTAAAACTGTGTGGTTGCATAGCTGCGCAGTTCGATGACCTAAAGAAGACGCAGGAAATACTTGATGAGCGACTCGTTGCTGATTTCTATGACATACCGGACTATGGTGGACAAGCGATTCGACCGTGGCATGAAGAACTGGGTTATCCAACTGGACGTGGACATGGTATCAAGAAGCTCTCATCAAGTCAGACATGGCGGCAGTTGCAACAAGTAGTTGAGACCGAATTCTATGAAGATATCAGTACTAAAGGTGCTGAGTACCATGAATATCTGGAATCGGAGGCTAATTAGACGAAAGAAGGCTGTGACTAGTTCTCTGCATCTATGTTGACGAGTAAGATATGCTGAAAGACGATTCCTACGCTGTCAGCTGAATAGACTCATGATATCTGGGTTTCGGTTATCCAATACGTAGAGTTATTTTCAATCCTTTGTCAAGGTCGTGGCTGCGCGCGCAGCGGAGCGAGCACGGAGCGGAGGGTGGGGCGGTGGGGTCTGGGTCGGTCCGGCACGTAGCAAAAAAGAGGGCTGCGACGACTGGCTATTCCCACCACCGACCGCGCTCAGGGAAATGAAGGGTCGACCACCCCGTGACGGCCAGTGAGACGCGTCCTTCGTACCAGTTCCGTGCCGCCCCGTGAATGCGAACCTGCTCGCCTTCCTCGATCAACGGTGCATCCGACTTTTCCCAGATTGTCACCCGCGTTTGGCCACTGTCGTCCGCGATGAGTCCGACCTGAGCGATGCTCGGATGGGAGGGATCCCACAACGTCTCGACCTGACCTTCGATGCTCACCTCTTTGCGATTGACGTCCTCGAGCTTCCCGATGGGAACTACCGTCCCCGGCGCCGTCTGCAACTCCTCGAACACCCCGACGACCGCGCTCATCAGGTCTTTCCCACCGACGACGGCTTCACCCAGCCGCCGACCAATCGCCGCTCGCGACCAGCCATCCAGCTTCTTCGACAGCCGCATCGACTGCTTGTTCACCGCCGCCAACTGCTCCTGCGTAAGTTCTGCACGAGGATCGCCTCGCTCCGGGTCAGCCATCGGGTTCACGCTCGCCGCCCGCTTCTGGAACTCTGCACGCCGCTCAGCGCTCCGCTTCGCCGCGATGTCTCGCGTCCGCTTCTCCCGACCTTCCTGCGTCCCGAGCTCTGCCTGGGCACTGATGCGCTCCAGTTCAGCTTCCCGCGCCCGAATGCGCTCTTCCTGTTCGAGGGTCGCACCGTAAATCCGCTCGTCGCTGGTGTCGACCATCCCGTCCGGGTGGTTCGCATCGACCTTTGCCTGCACCTCCATCTGCACCGTCGCCTGGAACTTCGGCGTCTCATCGACGACCTCGAAGCCGTCTTCGTCGACCGCCGTTTCGTCCGCTTTTTCGAATGCCTGTTCATCGACCGAAACTTCATTACCAAAGACGTTCTTACTTGACATTGGATCTCACTGATCCGAAGGCGCTCAGCGCCCGACACCGCGATGCTCCTACATCGCGGTTTTCCGACGACACCTACCGACAGAATCATCTGCGCGCTCTCGCTCGCGCCTTCGCGAGCGCCCCTTGGGGCGCGAGCGAGAGCGCGCCATAGGGAGGCCACCCAACCAGCACCGCGCGCCGACCCGCCCGGAGCAAGCGTCCAGCTTTAAGCCGTTTCTCGTGTCCGGCCCGGACTGCGGGTTCGTGTCCAGGGCGACGGTCGTGAGCACGGCGAGTCGTGGTGTGACTCGCCGCGCGGAACGGCCCAAAGCGCTGGAACGCGAAAGCCCGCGAGGGGCGCAACCGAAAACGCGCTTAATGCTGGCGTCGAGACCAGATTCACTTTAGCCCGGAACGGGCGCGGGCGGTGCGGAGAGCGCCCGCATGCCCGGAATGGTCGGTCGCGAGCGACGCGGAGGGCGGCAGCGGCGAGCGGGGCGGGCCGTAGAGAAACACCGTTCAACCACTCTCGACGCTCAGTAACCCAGCCACCATCCTGGCGGACTCAGAAAGGGCGAGGCCGTCTCGGTCGT
>NZ_CP172599.1:0-85407 GCF_044593955.1 Haloferax sp. S1W | reverse complement strand
CTACCTTTCAGTCAGTTTTTCACTCTTGACGAGGGGTGTGTGGTTGCACAATTTTCTTCTTTCTGTCTGAGAATACGAGTCAAGCTTCCCATGCCTTAACCAACAGTTCTTCTCGACTCGCGGTTTTGTTGGTTAACAATTGGATCAACCCACAAAATGGCTCCCTGTCAACTGTTGATGCTCCAGTGAAGTGGAGTTTGATTTAGCCTACACAGAGATTAGAACGGGTCAATGAGTGCTGTATACCGGTGCTAGGCCATCCTCTGAACATTAGATATTCAGTGAATCAGTGATTCATTGATCAGCGTCTTGCTTTGCGAGTTCGCGAATCTTCTCTTTGGTTTCCACTTGGTGTTCGCCAAACGCCACCTCGAAGATACCACGATAGAAGTGTTTGTTCTTCTCCAGCGTGATACCCTCACGCTTCAGCTGCTTTTTCAGGCGAGTAAATGTAATCTCGATATCCTCGCTTTGCTCGGGTTCTACGTATATCGTGGCTGAGTCCCAGTCCTCACGGATATTCAGCGGCTCGTCGTCTGTCTCTCCCGTTTCACTTGCGGACGATTCGGTGGTACTCGCGGTCGAGCCCTGCTGCTGATTCGACTGGTTTCCCGTGGCCTCCCCTGAATCTCGAGTTTCTGCTTCTGTTTCAGACGACCTCGCTGCAGCCTCCTCTTCGGCGCTAGCGCCCTCGTCGTCCCCTTCGTCTGATGGGTTCTCGAACCGCTCATCCATTCCTCGGGGCATACTTAGGCCTCCACTTGGGCCTTGTCGAAGGCCCGTTCCATCGTCTTTGCAACTTCTAGGAAGAGGTCACGCTCTACTTGCTGATCGTTCGGGTCCTCCCATTCGAAAATATCTCGTCCGTTGTCCCACGCGCGCTGAATCGCCACTCGCATCGGGAGCTTGAAAATCGGTGCCATCGACGCGAAAGACTCGTCGAAGGCGTTGAGGAATTTTTTCGACTGACCGTCGTCCCGGTACATGTTCGCCAGGAGTCCGACGATTGCAATCTCAATCTGCTGGTTGCTCTCGATAGACTCCAGCTGGTCCCACAGGTCGTCAAGTGCGTCCCGTGATGTTGCTTGGGTCTGTGCAGCCAGGAAGACGTTCTGTGCCGCGATGAACGCCGCGTCGGTCAGGACAGAGAGGTCTGGCGGGCAGTCGATTACGATGAAATCGTAGTTGTAGCCGTCGTCAACCATCGCTTCGAGGGCGAGCTTCAACGAGAGACGAGCATTCGCATCGTCCATCCAATCTCGGGCAAGCCCCATGTCCTTGTGACTGGGAATCAGGTCGAAGTTCAGATGGTCGTACTCGTCGGCCTCGATCACGATCTCCGACAGACTAGTATCGTGCGTGCGCGGGTTGTCGACGAGGACGTCGAGAAGGTTCGCGTCATCGGTGACCAGTGTGTTGGGGAGTTCGTTCTTCGGACTCGAAGGGTCATTCTCGTCGCCCGGCCCCAGACCAAGTCCTTTCGTCATGTCGGCCTGTGGGTCCATATCGATCGCCAGAACATCGTGGCCGCGAGTGGCCAACGCCGCTGCGCTGTTGATCGTTGCCGTTGTCTTTCCAGTTCCGCCTTTCTGGTTCCCGAAGGCAATCGTGGGGATGCCAGTGGATGGTGTGACGCCCCATCCACGGGGTGTCTCGCTCATGGTTCGATCATTGAATCACTGACTCATAAATCCATTCCAGACATTCAGTTGTATCTGCCTTAACCTGTTTCTGCCGTAATCGAGCAGTAGATGGGCTGAAGTGCCTAAACTGCTTCAGCATAATTGAATCATTGATTCTTTGATTCACTGATTCATTGAATCACAATCTCTTGCCCTCTCTGATTCCTTGATTCAGTGAAGCCATGCTCCTAGTAGTGGGTCCTTGATTCCCCGATTCAGTGCTTCAAATATTCACTGATTCATGGATTCGCTGATTCATTGAATCACTGATTTAAGGATTCATGGATTCAATGATTCTTGTCTTAGCGATTGTCAGTGACTCTCCGAATCATGTAATCCTGAACTCTTTGACTCATTGATTCTCTGATTCAGGTATCTACCGAGCGAAGGCAACTGAGGAGGCATGAGAGACAGCGGTTGGTGTCACGTTCTCTCTCCTGATTTCGTGTACTAGCCTCAGCTCCGAAAATTGACTTAGAGTAGGACAGTGAGTTCGTCTGGATAACCTCGCTTAGGTGGAAAAGTGAGGGTATGATTTCAGCTTAGGGTCAGGGGTCTACAGAATCCATTATTGATTTTATCTGGTGGTTGTAATTTGTGGGTTGGAATCCCATCTCAATATCCAGAGAAAGGTGGATGGCTCCGCTAACATCCCATTCCTGTCTCTCGTTATAGTAATCTGCGGGGTATACCCCTCCAGCTGCTAAGAGACTTTTACCTTCTTTCCAGACTCCTGCTAATCCCCCTATCTTGAGATTCTTTCCGCCGATGGTGAAGGAGTCTTTCTCGACGTTTGGTATGTCAACGTCGTTGACTGGAATCTCGTCTACAGGATAGTATGCTGTCCACTTGTGGAACTTTGAAGGATTAGTTTCTTCCTCTCTCTGAACCTCGCCCTTGTATGTGACTTCGGTGAGTCCGAATTCCGTCATTCGGTCTCGCATCTGTGAACGGACTTCACTGTTGATGGTTTCTTGTTGGAATGAGGTGCCAAGGTGTGCGATTGAAGAGAAGAAATCTATTCTACTAGCGAAGGCAACCATGAGGGTCTGGTCGATCTTTCCGAAGGTTTCTTGCTTGATTCTCTCTCTGAGCTTTTTGTTCTCATAGAGTTTTGTGTGCCCAACAGCGGTCCAGCTCACGCCGAGGTCCTTCCCTTCTACAAAGACGATCGGCTTTGAATTGGGTGTAGTGACTTCCCACCCGTCTGGTATGTCAACGGAAGGGGCGGGTACGTCTTTATCAGAATTTTCGCCAGGCGATGCCTCGATTTGGCTTCCGCACCCGGCAATTAGTCCTGTTCCGGCGACAGCCGATGTAGCCAAGAATTCACGTCGACCAATATTCACATTATCTAATGTATTCTCGCTGAACAAAGTGTTTTCTACAAGATAGTCTGCGGAGAGCCCTTTTAGGACAACGTTGGATGATTTGACCTCAGAGAGTGCGGCGGCCAATAAACCGTTGAGAGGGATGTGTTGTCGTATCTTTCTAGTCTCCTTGCTTCACATGGGTTTTCAAGATAAATATGGCTAGAATTTTTTAAATGAGTGTGGGTCTCTGTGCTGTTAAGTATCCGTAACAAGGTTGAAAAAGTCGTCTCACTAACAGTTGAATAAATGGTGGGTGATTCTTCTGACGCAGACCACTATGTATCGCGTCCCGAAATAGAAGAACAACTGTTCAAATATGTCGGCAGAAGGGTGCCTCTGGTTCATATTGCTGGTGAGCCAGGTGTTGGAAAGACTTGGGTTCTCTCGAGAATCCAAGAGGAGTACGATGGTAAAAGTGATGTCGAGGTTCGAGCTATCGGTGAACACTACCAGATCAAGGATCTCTACCGTGTCATCTTCCGGTCTATTCTCGAACACCTTCCGGATGATTTGAAAGAGGAAGGTAGGAAATGGACCGGTGTGAGTGGGAGTGCTGCTGGATTCGGGGCAGGGGTCTCATGGGGTGAAGATTCGCCAGAAGCACCTGACATTCAGCTTGGTTATCGCGATGTACTCAAACGGGCTTCAGAACTAATTCCGGATGACAAACATCTTGTTATCTGTATTGATGATGTCCACAAGCTTAGTACTGATAATCAAGCAGTAAGAGATGCAATCAGGGAAGCTGCAGAAACCACGACAAATAATCTAACGCTAGTTACTGCAGGACGATTAGGCTTTGATGACCTAGATACCGCGGTAACGGTATCGACATTCTCGCCTGCTCAATCGGTTTCACTTCTTCAACAGGCGTTTTCCACCCTAAATAAAACAGCAGCAGAAGATATTCACGATCAAGTGGGAGGTCATCCCCTCTATCTCGGATTGATTATTGAGTCAAATAAAGAAGATGAACTCCCTGAGGTACCAAATTCTGATGTCTACAACGAAATTGAAAAGAGGTACCTTCGCTCGCTCTCTGATGAAGAAGAACGGTTCTTATTGTCAACTTCCCCTATCCACGTTTTAGATGAGAGTGTATGCGCCCGAGTCACATCCGATAGGTATGGGGTTGACCAAGTGGAGGCGTCACGGCTCCTTCGAGCTCTCAGCGACCGCGTTATTGTACAACGCCTTGGCCGCAACCGAATCCATTTGAAACAATACAAGATACACGACACCTTCCGACAATTTCTTCTCCAGCGCTTAGATAAAACGGCCCTACACGAAGCACATAGCCGAGCGTTTGCTCACTACGCCGAACAGACAATTGAACTCATAGAATCAGATAATAAAGATCTTGAGAGAGAAGTCGACTCAGTTTTCCCCTGTCTACATCATCTATCTGAAAATATAGCCGAATCAAGTACTGATGCGTTAGTCGAACTGATTGATGTTACACTTGCTGAGGGTGGGTTAAGCGTCTACCCTGCTATTCTCTTGCTTGATGAGCTCAAACTGTGGAATGCCGAATCCCTCCCAGAATCTGTGGTTGACACACTCATTTTAAGGTTAGATAACCGTCCAAAGGTAGCACGTCACTTCTACGATGAAGAGGCTGATATTTCATGGGCAGAGGAACTCTTCAGACGCGACCGATTCGACAATCCCGATAACTTACTTGTTGGGTACCTAAACAGAATCGCTGACAATCAACCAGATTTCATACTCAAAGTTATCCAGAATACTTCTACAGAGGATGACAATCTCAAACACTTCTTTATCTCACTCGCAAGTGATCTCCCCGCAGCAGATGCAGCGAAAGAGAGTAAAAAGATAGCACTATGGATTCGAACAACGGAGGCATATCACGACCTTGCGATTCGAGGCCTTGATCTAGTGAAACATCTATGCGAGAACGACGAGTTCAGTGCGGCTACTGACATTCTTGATGCTGTGCTTCATCCGAGACCTGAAAACACAGGAAAGCAGCTACAGCAAGATCAGGGAATGACGCACTACACAATAACGAGTACGTTCGAAGAAATATTCAATGACCTTCTCGAAGAGCAAAGCGACAAAATAGTCCCTCTTCTCAAGTCAAAGCTTGATTTCGCGTTGCAGTCTGAGGACAAGGAAGGCAACGTCAAGTACGAAGTGATTGCAAGGCGAGAATCACTTGGAGACCTCAACTACTCTGATGAACATTACCGTGAGTTGAAACACCTGCTTTTAGAATACTTTACCGAGGCAGCCGCATACTGGGTCGAGGAATATCCAGACCGCGATAATCGGCGTGAGTTCTTAGAAAACCTCCTAAGCGGGCCAGCCATGTTCCGGCGTATTGGGTTCTTCCTTCTCGGGAACCATCCTGACGTATTCTCAGACCTAGTAGAAGCTGAACTACTAAGTGAGGAAAACTACCGTGATGGGGTAACTGACTATGAATTTTATAGACTACTGGAGAAGGGATTCGACCTTCTCGATGAAGAACCCAAGCAACAGGTATGCGAAATTATTCGTAGAGGCCCTTACACAGACGATATAGAAGAAAGGGCTGAATGGCTGGCAGAAAATAACGACGAATCTACAAACTATTTCGAGAAACGAATAATCGAAAAATGGCGACGTGACCGTCTTCACCTTATTGCCAACTCACTTCCCGGTAAGCACGCGGAGTATCTAAAGACGCTACAAGAGAAGTACGGCGATCCGGAGCAATCACTAACTCAATCACGCCGACCAGAGGTTACCGGTGGTTTCGTCAATCAAAGAGGCCCAGAATCAACAGACGAACTAATAGAACAGCCCCCAAGAGAAGTTCTCACGAAGGCCGTAGAATGGGAACCACCTCAATCAGAACTCTGGGAAAAGAATGAGGAAGGCCAGATGGAAGAATACAACCATCTTGGATTTTCTCGGCAACTCAGCGATCTAATCAAAGAACACCCAGAGCGATATGCTCGTGAAATTTCGATCTTAGAAGATGCGAATACACGGTACGCTCAAGCCGCTTTCCGTGCTTTTCAAGAGGTTCTTGATGATGAGATGGTCTTTTCCTGGGACTCTATAGTTCAACTTTGCCAAACAGTTGTTTCCGATCCAGAAAAGTGGAGTAACTCTTGTCGAACCAACATCGCCAAACTGCTCAATAAAGGAATCCACACAGATACAACTTCATTCCCAGAAGACCACGTGACCGAAATCCGTGAAATTTTACTCACACTGGTTGAGGACCACGACCCCGATGAGGAAACTGATCAACCGTCTGAAGGCATGGCTGGTTATGGTGAACCAACACACGTAGCAATCAACTCTACTCGGCCAATGGCCCTCAACGCACTACTGACGTTTGCAGGTTGGTTACGTGATGAAAGAGACAGACAAGAGCTTGATGACGAGTTGCGTTATGCCGTCCGTACTCGAATTACGGATGACTTTTCGCTTGCTGTTAGATCGGTAATTGGCCGAAGGATCTACCAACTATGGAACCTTGATGAAAATCTGGTTGAACAGCATATAGAAGATATCTTTCCCAGAGGCTCCGATACGATACAAAGAAAGCTCTTCATCGCAGCATGGAACCAATATGCTGCTCACAATTCGATGTGGGGTGTTGACCTCTTCCGACCATACTATGTTCACGCTATCGACCTACTCGAAAACGAATATGAGGGATACAGTATTGCTTCTCAGCCGACAGCTGCCCATGTAGCTTCTTCATATATTTTCGGCGAAGAAGAATTGTCGAATGATAATAGCTTGATTTTCAGATTCTACGAGAAAGCATCTCCCGAGACTGCTGCTGACCTCGCAACTGCAATAGCTTCGAAAGCGGAGAAAGACGATGTGCTTGATGAGTACTGGAACTCCGTTCGTGATCTTTGGTCATGGAGACTGGACACTCTTGAAGCAGATGCAACCAATGAAACAAAGGAGAGAACGACAAGAAATGAGGCAAGGCAGTTCCTGAAATGTGTTCGCAATACTGCGACAACCACTCTGGAAAGCGAGGAAAGGTTGATAGTCCGCACACTTCCGTTCATCGCCGACTATTCTGTCTACTGGAGGATGACCGAAGAGTGGCTTTCAGAAACCTCTGAACGGCACCCAAGAATAGCAATCAAACTCTATCAAGAACTTGTAAGTGCTGTTTCGGACAGCTCTTGGTCAAATATTGCAAGAACAAGTCGAGAAGAGCATCGGAAAAAACTCTACGAGAATGCCGTCACTGCAGGTGATGACCCACGTCAAATCGCACTACGAATCGCGAACCACTTCGTAGCTGAGGGCTTGAAAATGGATCGAGACTTCATGGACGAGCACATGGGTACCTTCTAAATTCAAATATTAATTGGTAGCACACATCCTCGATGCCTTATTCGGCTAGTTTTTGTCGCAGCTCAATTGCCTCCTTTCTGATGTCCCAGATGATTTGTTTGAATTTCTCTTGGTTGTTCAAAGGCAAAGAATCTTCGAGTCGGATCTGATTTTGGTAGTATTTTCTCGGGTGTTCTTCGATTTCTCCTGCAAAGACCGGGCCGGGTTCTTTCTCCTTATAGTCGTATTCGAGAATCCGATCAAACGCTGCTTCAACGATTTGGGCGTTGCCGTTGTGCATTACTCGTCCGATTGTGCTCGACCAAGATATCCCATGGTCTATTGGTTCAGCTTCGTGAATGAATGCGATTTCAATTAGTGCTTGACAGAGGACTGTAGCGTAGTCATCGGCTCCGGATTTGGTGGCTTGGGTACAGATGTTCTGCCAGTTATCTTTGAAGTTGCCTTCAGTTATAGGGTAGACGTCATTTTGGATTAGAAATCGGAGAAAACTTTCTGTGGTCTTGAATAGCGTACTTTTCAGTTGGTAGATAGCACGGACTTCTTCACGGTGCGGATAATCATCCGGGACATGTTCATGTTGCCAGTCCATCCCCACTTCTTTCAGATAGTCGCCGTATTGCTCAAGTAGCGCTTCGTGTGATTTCTCTAAGTTAAGGTAGAGACGCATCATGGAATTCTGGTACCATCTGATGTCGTCTACTTTCCACAAGTGACGGTTGACATTGTGCTCCATTGAAGAACAGGTTAGCCAGACAAGGTCGGGATCTGGGTGTTCTGAGGCGTCTACGAGGAGTTTACCTAGTCTTCTCCAAGCATTGTTTGCGGCTATTAGGGATGATTCAACAGGTGCATGGAGCAGGATATTCGAGAGCCCTCTTTCGGCATGGCGTCCAATCCTTCCTATAGAACGATCCAGACCGTCTTTCCCTAACTTGTATTGCCATTCAGTGGCTTGGTCGACTATTTGAGACTCGTCTGTTTCCTCAGCGTGTAGAGCGATTTCCACTAAGTGCTCTGTGAGAACTGGCTCAGACAACTCATCTGTTACATTCGGATCATAATCCGCAAACACGCCATTGCTATCTAGCTCTCTCAGAATTCTTTGAACGAGTTCTCCATATTCACGAATTGCCTTCTCAACGGTGACGCGCTCACCTTGTGAGAGAGCATTCATCGTCAGACTATACAGAGGACGCATGGGATGAGGTTCGTCAGACCCATTTTGAGCCGATTGTTGAACCTTCATTAGGTATCGTTCGGCAGTCATCCCTGAAACAAAGGCACCGATGGCACCTTCGGGAGTACTTTGCTCGGTTGCTTCCTGAACAAATACAAACAAACAGTATGCAGTAGCGGCTGCCATTCCACTTGAACCGAAAACCCCTGCAGTGTGCCACTCAACTGATGATCCGGGAACGTTGTAAAGCAACCAAAGATCAAGAGCGATTGAGAACACAAACAGTCCGAATGTATACACAAAAATCGGTTGCTGAATGAAGGTTGAAACCATACGCGGAGAATACCGGGTTCCAATCAACTGAATCCCAATCAAAGTCACAGAGAACACAATTGCTAAAACACCAGCTTGAGCGCCAGCTAAAGCACTGAGCAAAGAACTGGTATTGTTTGGACCAGCGGCCCAATTGGTGGACAAACTTACTGCAATACCCACCATCGGGAAGAGCAGAGTTGATACGAGAACTGTGGTTGGAATTCGCTCAAGAAACCGTTTGTAAGTATTAGTTGGGAAATTCATAGTCACTCAAAGTCCGGTTATCAATCTGTGTATCATATTTTCGACCTTGATTTTAAGCAACTTCTCCTCATCTGATATTGATAGATTCTATACTCACATGTGAATCTTTGCTCGAAGGTAGACTGCGCCGAACGCCGTAGCACCATAGACCAGTAAGTCGAATACACCAAGGAATTCGGTTTGAATCAACGTCCCAAGCGAAAAGAAGAGTCCCAGAATCCAGCCAGCCAGGTACCCAAACGACCAGTAGCGGGATTTGTCGATCAGGAAAACGAGCCCTATTATCGAAATCACGTTGACGAGAGTGAAGTGGAACTTCGGTACAAGCCCGCTCTCAATTATTGCCGAAAACATGGCTGCAACTACTAACGCTTCGACAACCATTCCGAAACCTCTCTCAAGACCGTGTTCCATTCCCGGCATCCTATTCAGTCAGTACTTGTTGAGGGCATTTCAAAAACATAACCTACCTTGGATTCTCAAAACAATGATTTCAGACTTGCTACGATCCCGTTGAAGTGTTCTTTTGGAGATAGAGAATTGACCAACCATTCTTTCCAAAGATAGATCTTCCCTATTGGGCTATCAGTGGTCTGTTCTTCGACATCCCAACCTTCGTCTCGAAGATAGTTGGCTATGCCTTTCCGGTGGTTTCCTCCACAACTAACCAGGACTGTCTGGTATCCCTCTTCATCCGAAATCTGGAGGATACTCTCAGCCATGCCCTCGTCTCGATCATACATCGCTCTACCTTCAATGAGTAGAAAATAGGCTAGCGCCCAGGCAAATCCAAATACGAATATCATCCCGATGGCAGCGGAGTACACTAGTGCAGGCATCCATTGTGGTGCTAGTTTTTCCACGACCAATCGAAACGGCGTTGAAATCAGGCCAAGGATGATTGCCGCAAAGAACGGTGAAAGAGCAAAAAGTAGAGCTCGCTTCCAGTTCGAGACCATCTCATATGTTTCGTGAATTGCTGCGTCGATCTTTCCGTGGAATGGGACATCTTGATTCTCGGCTTTCGCTCGAAAACCATCTGTCGACATGTAAAACCGGCCGTACGTTGCACCGTATACCACATGCCCGATAGCGAATAAAGCGTAGAGCGAATCGATGTCTCTCTGGAAGTAATCCTTGTCGTAGCCTTCTCGAAAGACGGCGTCAAAATTAGATAGGTCAAAATCCATCAAGGCCTGTTTATCCTTCTTGGATAGATGGGTTTCACCTTTGATCAACGCTTTTGGCATTCACAATATCATTAGGTTCTGGACACTTTTTACTGTATACTATTGCGACATTTCGAACCTCTGAACACCCTACTTCGATGCAGTCTCGTTTGTGTCGCGGTCCCGAAGCAGTTGAAACACAATCTAACGACCAAACGCCGTGTCAACTTCTCGTACATTCCCCGCCGACGGGCCTTCCGCTCTTGCTCTCTCGATAGGTAATTCCGAAGAAGACCTCCGTCGACGAACTCCCCTGGTCTTCAGCAATCCCCTCAAAGTCCGAAGTGACGTGTACGGTTCTATGCCTTGTGGGGTAGAATGCGACACATGAAGAAGTGTCGTAAGTGCAGATCAACAGGAGCAACCGAATCGACCAGGTACTGTCACGAGTGTGGGAGCGAACTCGTCGACGAGGACGAACAGTTCATTAGGGGAATTGGAAATGGCTTCCTCACCCAGGCAGACTGGGTGTGTATCGCGGAATCCATCAATGGCCAGAGGGACCCACCACCAGAACGGTACCACACCCGGCTTGACGAGAAGATGCGACACTCGCTGACTGACTTTGCCATACTCTACCACTGGGAAGACTTCGATCCCTCATCTGCGTTCAAGTCGATGGCTCGCAGTAAAGATGGACCGACAGATGACGAAATTACGGAGGCAGTGATCATCGTGAAATCTTTCGCTCTACTGTACAGGGGGTTGGGACGGTGGGCGTACGAGCTGGTCACTGGGTTTGCGATTGAGACAATAGAAGAACTCTCTGCCGACGACGTCAATGTGACAATTACAATCTCCAGTAGTGAAACTGTGCAACAGGGGGGCCACACAAGTAGAGAGTGAGCACGTAGTAATGTAGCACTCAAAAACAAAATACGATTGCCAGCAATACCATTCAACAGTGGCTGATTTGGGTAGTGCCGACCGAAAGACGAAACGTGAGGTTCAGAGAACTCTCGACACCATTGGTGAGGGATCTCCCGGTCAACTTCGGTGACTTATGGAATGCGCTGGCCACTTCGACAGCATCATTGGCGTGTTGATGGCCTGTACCGAACTCGCCGACGCTGGGCGCATTGAAGAAGTTCTTTCAGAAGAGGACAGTACAACTGTCTACCGGTTTGCTGATGACACTGAGGTCTGATCCCGAGACGAGATGGGAGATGCGTATTTCTATCCGGTTCTGGAGTCACGTCCAATTGGAGCGGTTAAGTAACTCACCGTCGTAATTGGTTGCCTTTGCCACCTCGATAAGTATCTCACGGGCGCTTACGTGCCCTCACTCCAACCATCGTGATTTATGTCTTGAACGTGGTACGGACCATCTGGAAGAAACACGAATTATCCTTATTGAGTGAATGGGACGCCCCAATTAGGTAGAATGCGGAGATTTACTGTATTTTTGAGTATCTACGATAGAAGAAATTCGCCATATTATATTCTTCTTCAACTTAAATAAAATATAGTTCGAAGGAAACCCAAATACCACATATGTCAGGAATTGAGATGTCGGCTGGTCTGACTACGATATTAAGCTTAGCGGGTGGGATATCGGAGCAAATAGAGTACTGGCGGAAATATCGCGGGAGACGAATTCGTATTGAGAACGTCAATCATGAGCACCACCCCTCACTTGCCTCCACAAATGAAGTAAGATACGTAATCGAGGGTGAAATATCGAAAGTAATGTCATTTCCACCAGGGTTCCTGCTCAAAGAGGTATCTGAACGCGTTGTTGAACGTGAGGTCTCTGGTATGATGGGTTCAGCAGATGAAACAGACAACCTGATACGAGAGTCAAGGGAGCGATTTGTATCTTTCAGAGCTATTCAGCAGTTAGAATTTGTTGAACAAAATGAGAAAACTAAGTGATTCAACCCACGTCTATATATGTCTGGAATTACGTGCGTATCTGAGACTACCTATAATGAACTCGTAGTTGTTTGTTCACGATTTCGTTCGAAGCCGTCCAACCACGTAGAAAGCACGCTGGTGTCAATATCCTCGGCGACCGTTCCATCGCTGAGGAGTCGACCCAACACACCATCTCGACCCCACCCACAGATAATAGGTCGATCAGTAGTGCCATCTCGAGACTCCGCGTGACGAATCAAGCGCTGGGAGTCTTCGTTTTCATCACGAATAGCGGTGACGAGCTGGCTCAACAGGGGATTACCCGGTGCTAAGTGGTGTACAGATGGGAATTCGTCCGAACATTCTGCGGAGAACGTCACCGCGACCATGTCGTCGGCTGGTGCAATCGCTTGAGCGAGGGTCTGCTCTCCATCAGACTGCGGAAGCTCAATCGACGAACCGTCAGTGGTGAGACGGTACGTACTTGCTTCAAAGGCGAACTCGTCGACAGAGTCGAGGTCGTCTACATCAAGTTCCAGGTCGCCAATTTGCGTGAATTTGACACCTAAGTCAGCCAGCGTCTCATTGCCGACAAAAAACGCCTGCAGGCTTTCAACCTCGAACGGGGCCGGATACTCGTACTCAGTATCACCAACGTCGACGATATCAGGGTGGTTGTAGGACTGCCACGCATCGAGCTTTGCCTCATCAATAACGTCCTGTGCGACCAGCGAATCGACGGAGTCTAGCGATTCACCGACATCAACCCTGTCACCTTGTTCTTGTTCTTCGATCTGCTTGGTGAATTCGCGATCAGCCTCTTCAACGACCCGTCTGCTCTCCTCACGGTCAGTTTTGAGGGCTGCATCTCGGATCTGGCGGCTCACTCCAGAGAGGATGGGTTGCATCTCGCCGACGACGTTCTCGAATAAGCCGATTCGGTCGTCGAGTCGATCGTAAATGTCTGTCTCGACAGTATCCTCGTAGCTGTAGTTGAGGATCGTGACTTCGTCGAACCGCTGTCCGATACGGTCGATTCTGCCGATTCGCTGCTCGACGCGCATCGGATTCCACGGAAGGTCGTAGTTGATGAGTGCGCCACACTCCTGCAGGTTGAGACCCTCACTCGCAGAGTCGGTACAGACGAGGATGTCGACGTGTCCTTCGTCAGATGAAAATTCGCGCTTTACGCGCTCCTTACCGACCTGTATCCACTCACCAGATTCACCGTCGTACACCTCGCCACCGCGGCCGGAATAGGTTGCGACGGTTTCACCGTGTATAGAGACAAGGCTCTCGCGGATGAAGTCCATCGTGTCTGCGTATTGGGTGAAAACAATCGCTCGGTTGTGACCCTCGCGGTCTAACTCGTTGAGGTCCTCGATCAACTGCCCAATCTTCGGGTCTTGGTCGATTGCGGTCAGTTCATCCACGAACGACTCTAGCTCGTCAATCTCCTGTTCCAGTAAGTGAAGCCCTTCATCAGTCACGTTTGGAATGATCTCTGCGAGGTCCGCATCTTCGAAATCGCCTTCTAACTCATCGAGCGCTTCGGAGTCATCGAGATCATACTCAGAAAGAGTCTCCATGACGACTTGCTGGGTACTCGCAGAAGCACCGTCCTTTGCCCGTTGTTTACCTTTCAGCACGGTACGCTGTCCCCGAAGCTTTCGGAGCCGGTTTTGGAGACTCTGTGAAATCGCGTACACGCTGCTAGTGAGGCGTTGTCGATACGTGGTCATCACAAACCCGATAGCACGAGATTCAGCCTCGTCTGACTGCTGAGCAAGTTTGTAGAACTTCCTCGTGTAGTCGTCAATGCGGTCGTACACACGTCGGGTCTCCTCGGTGAGCTCGATCTTGTGCTGTTCTGGATCACGGTCGGGAACCGTCGCGTCAAGCAGGCCGACCCGTTCGTACTTTCGAAGGGTGTCACGAGTGTTCCGGTGGATGAGCGCATCGACAGGCGTAGATGCAGAGAGGACGTCCTGAACAACTTGCCAGCCGGACTTAGACAGTTCATCGAGTGCTGCAAGTCGCTCGTTTCGTGAGAAGGTCAACCACTCTTCGTCGGCCTTCCATTCCGGATAGAGGAGATACTTCAGCTTCTCGTCCTCTTTGGCGTCAAACGGATCGACATCGTGCTCTTCCATCGAGGATTCGAACAATTCGATATACCCGTCGTAGTACTCTCCGTAATCGCTAGCGAGGTCACAGGCACGCAGGACACGCTGCTTTGCGATGGAACGTGCATGCTGTTCGTTTCTCACGTCGAGTTCTGAACCAATAGAGTCGAAGACCCGATCCGAAAGACTTCGAGACCCAGAGAGTCGGTCTTGATACCGGCCCTCGGTGAGTGTTGCTTGTGCGGACCACGAGTCAGTTCGTCCAGATGAGTTGCCCTCTCCGAAGACCTCGTCGATTGCCTTGGTGAGTGCCCGTCGCGTCTCGAAGAACTCCACGAACTGTTCCTGATTGTCCCACTCGCCGGGGAGGTCGAGCAGAGCCATCAAGTCGTACAGTTCGCCAGCGTGCAGCTGCATCGGCGTCGCCGAGAGCAGGTAGTAGGTCTGTGTATGATCACGAAGCCGTTCAAGCATCGAGTAGAAGCTGCTTCCTTCGCGGCCGTTGTGTGCCTCGTCAACGATTACAGCGTCCCAGACTCCCTCTCGGTTAGATGATTGTCGACCGCGACAACTCGCAGGAACGTCTTCCCGAGTTCGGACAGTGCCACTGTACTCTGGTGCCACCTGATTCCAGCGGTCCTTCAGCCGTGCCGTGTGCCAGGACATGATGATAATCGAGGGAGTACTGGCGGCGGCGTCGACTTGTTTCTCGTGGAGGAATCGCCAGATAGGGCTCTCTACCCATGCCTGCTCGCGTTCACCACCCTCGAGGTCGAGTTCTGAGGCTGAAGGTGGAATGTGTTCGCGGCCGAAGGCGTCGATGAAGGCGTACTCGTAGTCACTCCCGCGTTCGTACCGATACGTATTCAGGTTGAACTTCTCCCACATCTCCTCTTGCCACTGGACTGTGAGACTCGCTGGAACGAGCAGCAGTCCGGTTGCGAGTTCGTCGGTGAGTCCAAGACGTGAGAGTGTCAAGCCCGCCTCGATGGTCTTTCCGAGACCAACTTCGTCGCATAGCAAGAAGCTGTTTGGATAGGTGTTGACGAGCGTGTCGGAGACGACCCGTTGGTGTGGCCACGGCGTGATTGTACTCCCTTTCTCTGCGAGCGCGAGACCGCCGGGAGAGAGGGGTCCGTCGGCGATGATGTTGGCTTTGTCGCGGTCGGTCGGAGATGCTTCACCACGAGCGATCAGGATTGCTTCCTCCAACTTCGTCTGTGAGTCCGGGTCTTTCCAGTCGATAAGTTCCTTCTTGATGGCCTCCGGGAGGTCGTACACCTCGACGTAGGGGTGTTCGTCTTTCCAGAGGCGCTCGAACGTGTCGACGTCGCCGTCAACGTACGTTGACTGTTGGTCGACCCACGAACGATGAACCTTGAACCGCTCGTAATTGTTCTTCCAGCCGCCGACGGTCTCGTTTACGCTCCCCTCGAAGGAGAGCGCGTTCCCATCCTCGTCGTGGAACACGCCCATCTTCGGGTGGAAGATGCGCCACGAACCCTGACGAGGGACAGCGACCTTGATGTGAAGTCGATCCTCGCGGAGGAGCCGAGCAAGAAGTTGGAGCTGGGCGTCCAGCCGTTCGTCGTCCAATTCGTCCAGTGATTCTGTTAACTCGTCGGTGAGTGCCTCGAAAACGGGGCGGTCAGTCGTATAGAGTTCCGTGCCTACGACGAGTCGCATTTCGCCGTCGTTCTCAAGGAGAGCGTCGATTCCTCGGGAAGCAACCGCGAGAGCACTACTGGAGAAGTAGCCCGCGATACGGTCGTACCGAATCGACCGTGTGAGTGCTGGGACGTAGAATTCGTCGACGAGGTACGCCCCGTCCGCCTGCGGCTGGCTTTCGTAGATAGAATTCCAGGTGTATGAGGGAAGCGACATCGAGATGACTTATGTCGAGTAATTCGGGACTCTAGTTATAAACGTGTGCCTGTGCCAACGAATAATTCCGATTCATTACCGTCCTGATCATTCCCGTGCATATGCAGGACCCCGACTGGGCAAAGGTACTCGAAGTCTTCTACGAACGTAATCCTTCGTTTGAGTACACTGAAAGTCCATCTGAGATACACTCATTTCTGGGCCATGACGGTCGCTTAGAGGGTATCGACCTGACCAGTGAGATTCAAATGCTGAAGAAGATTGGTGCACTTGAGGTCAAAGAAACGACAGTTGATTTGGCCGGTGATGGAGAACGAGATGAAACTATGCACTACATCACTCTCACCTCCAGAGGGTTTGATGTGGCTCACGAGCGGAGCCTACGGAAAGAACAGCGAGAATTCGAGGAAGAACAAACCAACAGGCAAAACGAACTCAATAGTGCTGTCGGTCTTCTCACAATGGGCCTTCTAGTCGTCGCAGGAGCTCAACTTCTTGTACAGAGTATCGGAGTTGCGTCTCTATCAACATCGGTTGCTTTGGCCGTAGGTGTGGCAGGACTACTCGTTGTTGGCTCCCTTGCCTTCAAGATTTACAACAGTGGGCTTTTGGAACCCTACGAAACCGTTGGTCAAGCGTAGTTAGACCAACCACAGATTACCGAGGGACGGTGAAAGAGAGAGCGTCTAGTTCTGTAAATACACCACCGAGCAATCGTTCGGCAAGATAGTTTGTGAGGTTGATAGCCGACCATACTGCGTCTACATAATCGCCGAACGAGTCGATGGTAATCGTAGTACTTCGAGCCATCATGGAGTGCGCAAGCTCATTTCGTGCCGAGCGAAGGTCATCTTCCAGTACCGCTAAATCAACCTCGTCTGGAACCAAATCATATGCTGATATCCAGTTGAGGACATCACTTAGTCGCGTATCGCCCATATCTGGGTCAGCATCAACCTCTAACTCTTTGATAGTATAGGCACCAACCTCCTCGACCATCGACGCTGCAGTCATCACTGCGACGAACAACGGAGGGTGGGACAGATAACTAAACGCCCTCCCATCGTACTGGGACAGATAGTGTGAGTCTTCGCTCAATAGGTGAGCAGCGATTCGATCAGCCTGCCAAAGACTCTCAACCGTCCACTGTACCCACATCGATGCTTGGAGATAGTATTCAACCCGTCTGCGTAGGTCTCGTGAGTGACGAAGCCATTGGCGGGCGAGTATCTCATAAGGATCCTCAGTCCCAAATTCCGTTTGTTGTCGACACAGGTCAATCTCGTGTTCGAATTGGTCCAACTTTGAGTCCGAGTCGGAGATCAGAGATGCCATCTTACCCACTCCCCAACTAACTCGGACTGGGAGCCCGTCGAAAACGTATCCTGTCGACGAGCTGCGTCTCTCAAGATCGGTTTGGAAGATATTCCTCGCAGACTGGTACAGAAAGTAGCAGTACTGGAAACGGTCTAAACACAATTCAATGATAGCGGCGTGCCAGCCGTTACGGGGCAGGACAGGTCGTATTTTCTCTGAAGTGACCTCTGACTGTTCCTGGACGGACTCCAGAACGGCAAGACGAGCAGCACTGAGGTCGCCGAACGATCGCATTCGTTCAGAAACTGCTCAGGTCACTCTGTTTTCGATCATCACCATCGTCCACGAAGACGTTCGGGCTGAAGTCGAGATCCAGCACGTCCTTCGTCCGTCCAACAGCGAGGTCTCGTGCGAGTTCCCAATCCTCGTGGTCGTGGGGAAGCACCTGAAGCAATGACTTGAGGGTTGCCTTAAATGTCGAGTCCGAGTCGAAGTTTCGCTCACGAAGCCAGTCACAACAGGCGCTCTCACCTTGTACATCGTAGACGTGCATCGCTGCGTGGACCTTGTCTAATGCAAGACCAAACGAGAGGTCGTCCGGGTTAACTGGCACCCGACTAGACCGGTTCTCTGGCTTCTCGTTGATGTTTTGCACTCGACCTGAATGTCCGCGGAGACTAATATCGCCACGACTCTTTCGCCATGTCTTCGTGCTGCGTTTGATGTTGTCGATATCGACCCCTATACCGAGGCCGAGTTGGTGACCCTCATCGTATGAGAATGTTTGAGACTCGTGAACCAACCAGCTGAGGAGGTACCACTCTGTCACATCATCTAAGTCGTCAATACCTTCGACGTCTAGATACTCGTCGACAAGAACTTGTGTAACAGCCTCTCTCGCTTCCTCAAGAGCGCGTCGAGGTTTGACTTTATTATCTTCGTCATCTACAACCGGGTATGCATCTGCGAAGACTCGAAGTGTGGGTCCGAAGGCGCTAATTATCACGTCAGTCTTCGTCAGACTCATTCCGGAGTCAATGAGATCACGTGCAGCTTCTTTCGCGGCAGTTCGTGTGTCTGTTTTGACATCAGTCCAAAGAGTAGGGGTTCTGCCCTCCGCACTTCGCTCTTCGTGAGGCTTTCGCCCAGTTAGCAGGAGAGTGCTATCAGCTGATGCACTTTTTTGCATACCTGCCCGTTGAGGCATCTCACTGGTGATTGGGTGAGTTGAGGTGATTGTGAACCCTGAATTGATGAGAGACATAGTCAGTGTATCCCACGCATCAGTCTCTTTGTGGGTAAACATCACCGTCATTACTCCACCGGGCTCTAATACCCGATACATCTCCGAGAAGATTTGACTCATCTTGTTCTCATAAAAGTCATCAGCCAACGCTCTCTTCGAACTGGACTCGCTGGCTACCGAGTCAAACCGATCCGGATTTGCAACCGCTTCTTCAGATTTGTCAGTTAAATCTGACGAGAATAGATCCGGGAAAATATCATTCAGATACTCTCGGAGCCATACGTAGAAGATGTCCGAGAGCTCAGCGTACATTATACTACTGTAATACGGTGGATCATTCACTATCGCTTGTATTTCATTGTCATCATAGGGAAGGTTAGCAGCGTCCGTGCTATTCACGTCCGCTGGTTTTGCATCCTCAGGAAGATAGGATGCAACCTCTTTGTAGGAGTCCAATATCTTATCCAAGTGAGATAAGAAATCTACCCCCCCAATAGAGATATTATTCTCGACGAAGACACGCTTGAAAGCGTAGTTTTTCCCTTTCAGTAATGGATTCGGGTATCCCTTCCCATGGTGCCATGAAGAAAGTCGACAATTATAGTTTATCGTCTGGCTGGCTGCAAACGACAGAAGTGTTAACACTGCTTTACCGGTTTGCTCATCATGCTTCTGTAGAATTTCGGCCTTACATTCTATGAAAGCCGACAGGTATTCGTAGTGTGAAACAAGCTGACGGGGGGAAAACAGGTCCCGCCACTCAGTTATCCCATAGTTCAGGGGCTCTGTAGTCTTGTTACCTTTCGGTATTGGGGTTTGGAGGAGAGTTGATAATTTGAAATCAGAGCTAATCTGTTTTTCTGCACTCTCCATTGCTTCCACGTCGGCCTCAGTGGGTGACCTAAACCCATGGCCACCTTCACTTTTGAGATACCGAACACAATACGGGCGGTATTCGAATTCACCTTTTTTCAACCGTGCGCGAACTTCGTCATCCTCTGTGACGACTCCGCAGTTCAAACATTCAGCATCGCCACCTCTAGAAACTGGGCCATCCCCGGGAGAGAAGCCTTCTAAGTCATGGTCACTGGGGTCAACAATAACAGTATAATCAATCCCACCATCAGGTTTGATTTCTGGACGAACTACTACTCTGATACCATCACTCCGTGTTCGAATCCACCATTTAGGAATGAGAGGGATCTCTGTCCCACAAGAATTGCATTGTATGTGATAAGTACAGACGTAGTTATCTGGTGTTCTCCTTTCTCTCTGGCTAGGGAAGTATTTCTGAACATTCGGTGCTGCTCGTTCATTGATTTTCTCTCCCCATTTCCGGACAGTTTGTTGGATATCGCCCACCTCTGGTGCGTACTCCAACATAACCTTGAGTATTAACGACGGAATCGGGTTTAATTCGTTTGCGTGGGTTGGAAGTCCGTATCGAAGAGACTCGTAAGGAATCACCCCGCCACCTGCTGTTGGGTCCAAAACAGACGGCAAGCTACCGTCCCAATTTTCTAACAGGACATCATGCATATCGGATCGCTCTCGGTCAGTCGGTGAGAGAGTAAACGGACGCGGATACCCGTAATGACTTTCTAAGTTTCCGCTACGCTCGTCCTCAGTGGCTTTCTTTCGTTCTACGAACTCGCTAAGGGACTCGTCAATCTCCCGGTTTGGACCAATTTGCATCCAACGAAGCAGCTTATCTGAGTCTGTGTCTTGTGGGAGTATTGAGGCTAGAATCGCTAGTCGAGATACGGGAGTAGGCCGTCTTGCAAACCAAGGGTGGAGATATCTATGGGGCGGGAGATACTGCGGATTTGCTTCACGTAGATTCTCAATCCCAACAGCTTTCAGTGGTAGATTCCCCTCGATTGCTAGCGGCTTTAACGATGAACGTTCGTCTGCGTCGTGAATTGGGTTCTCAGTCATAGTGTTAGATATGGTCTGTCAGCAACGTTCGCAGCGCTTTCTCGCCGTTCGGTGAGGACGGGGATCGACACTTTGCGTGCCAGTAGTAGCACTCTTCATCACTCATTCGCACAATTCCACGGCAGAACGCCCGCATCCGGTCGACACGCTGGATTGGCTTCACACCGAGGAAGCCTAGAGCGAGCCGGACGCCGACGGTTTCAGGAAGGAACACTTCGGCATCGCCGGTAGTCGTGATAACCGACTCGTCGAGGTCTGCTCCCCGGAGCGTCTCGCGTACCAGTGGAAGAGTAGCTCGAAGACGACTCCCAGACAAGCGAGTGACCTTCACGGCCGTCCAATCCTCCCACTCCCACCGGTCGACGTCGGGGTCTGCGGACTCTGCGAACACCGTATCAAACGGTTTGGTTACGAGCCCACGGTTCGGGTTTCCACGCTGGAGGCGGTCACGACGGGCTTCGGCTTGGTCCTCGGGGAGCAGTTCGTAGAGCGTCAATGAGGCGCCACCGGCGTCGTCGCGACGGGCGAGTGTGAACGTCGGTCGACCACCGTAAACACTGCTTCCGAAGTGACCACTTGCAAGGGAGTCACTCTCGGCTGCAGGTGGTGTCGCCGAGTCGACGTTGGGTGTTGGATGCGAGGTCATGGTTGAAGCTCTGCGGGGACTTCGACCGGCCCTCGGCCTTGAACCTTCACGTCGATACTGGTCTGTCCGAGTTCTTCTCGGAGTTCAGCGAGGACGTCGTCTTCGGCGTTCGTAATCGGCTCCGGCTGGTCCAGATCCACGCGGAACTTGAGCTCGACCCGCGATGCGCCGCCGAACGGATCCGGCTGGTTCGTCACCCGGGAGAACTCGTCGATGCCGCCGGTGAACTGCGCCTGGTACGTCGCACCACCCGAGGATTCCGTCTCGTACCGCATTCGTACAGAGACGTTCTCTGCTCGGTCCTTGAACGCTTGTCGTTGGGCGATGAACGATCCCTTCGACAGTTGGTCCTCGCCACCGATTTCGATTGTGACACGGTCGATGCCGGGATCGCCACCCGATGTGGCTTGACCGAGTGCGTGAGTTCGTACCTCGTTGAATGCACGCGATGCGGTCATCAGACTTGTCGATCGGTCCCAGTCTTTTGGTCGAGCACACTCTGAACAAAGTCCACGCGGGTTCAGTTCGCTCTGACTCGCGACAATCTTCCCACAATTGGCGCACTCGTACTCTATGTCGCCCTCGTGTTCAGAGCAGAAGTCTCCCTCCTGATCGACTTCAACGTCACAGCCGTCTTTTGCACACAGAATTTCGTCTGTCTCAGGTGGACGGATGGTGTCGTGATGGACATCGAGAAGGGCGTTGATGTCAGTGTAGAGAACGTATTCGTCGCCGACCTTCACGTCGGAGTCCCGAATACTGGTCCGGACATCGGGAGAGTCAGATAGTGGATTCGCCTTCCGCCAGTTCTCCGGGCGGTCGTCCTTGTCGCCGTCCCAGTAGGCGAGTCCCTGTTCTCCAGCCGTGCTGTCCCAGTAGGTGTAGCCGGCGTCGTCGACCATTTTGGCCACCGTCTTCCGTAGTGGCTTCGTATTGAGGAGGTACGGGAGCCCCGGCTTCTTCGCGAACTGCGTGACCAACTGCTCCGTAGTCATGCTGTCCTGCGTCTGCTGCCAGAGCTTCTGCTTGAAGAACGCGACACCCTTTGGGCCAGTGTCGGCACGAATCAACCGGTCCTCAAGAGTCTCTTCGACGGCGTTGACGAGCGTCGTCCCACCGTTCGCTTCGGTGGCGTTAATCGCCAAGTGGGTCAGTCCGTCGCGGTCAACGTAGTACAGATGGCGATAGACGCCACGTACGAGTTCGCCCAAGAGTCCGTGAGTCTGATCACGGCGCTCGCGAAGTTCCTCGATCTGTTCGTTGGAAAGGTCGGCCGTCTGCTGCGAGTCATCGAGCAGAGCCTCGATTGCCTCGAGCTGGCGTGCCTCGTCGATGGCACTCTGGATGCGTTCTTTGTCGGGGGCGAGGAAGAGCACATAGTTCTTGTAAACTCGGCTCTGGGTCTCGCCGCCGTGCTTTGAGGCAGACTTCTGGTACAGCGTCTGAATCTTCTCAGGAACCTCACTCCCGCCGTCCGAGACGGGCGCGGTATCCATGTGCATCACTGCAAGCTGTGGCTTGGAAACCTTATCCGGGAGATCCGCTGGCGACTCGGGGAAGACGACCGTTTTGAAGCCACCTGTCCCGATCTCGGAGTTCTCAAGCCGTGATTCGAATCGGTTGCGTGCCTGCGCGTCGGGCGTGTTGTCCACACGCTGGTCGATAATCCGGATGAGGTTTGGATCGGACTTGAACCGAACACGCTCCTCGTCGTAGAGGTAGTAGCACGCGACGTTCATGTCTCCGCCTGCGAGGGCTTCCAATGCCGAGTCGTAGTTGTCGAAGCGGACTTCTGGGTGTCCGAGGGCAGCGTTCATCTCCGCCCGCGTGAGCCCGGTAGCCTGTTCCCCGTAGGCGAGGCTGTGCCAGAGCACAGTCGTCGTAAGGTGGCTGGCCAGTGGCGGAATGCCCTTCTCGGTCCATTTGCGGTCTTCGAGTTGCGCGTGCGCGGTGTCATCCTCGCTGTAGATGTCAGCCGAGACAGCCGCACTGAGGTCGACGAATTCGAAGAGTGTCTCGTGGAGTGTTGAATCGATACTCCCGTCAGGTGCGTTGTCTGCCGGGGTAAGGTCGTAGAGCCGAATCCAGTGTCGGTCGTAGTGAGTGGGTTGGTGATTCCAGAGATAGTAGACGGCGCGAGCGAGAAGCTTCAGTGCGCCACGGGTTCGCTGGAACTTGGGGATTGTGTCGATCTTCTCAGTGAGCGTATCGATAATCGTCGGGTGGAAGGGATATTCTCGCTCCAACCGGTCAACGAAGCTCGCATCGGTCGCCTCTTGGGGGAACTGCCGGTCGCTATCAGCGTACAGCTGGAAATACGACTCTGAGACCGCTGCCGCCTGCTCGTGGTCGATGTCTTCGAACAGACGGTGCTGAAGAACCTGGCCGACCTCGTTTTCGGACGTCGGAGTGACCGTCTTGTGTTGCCGACGACCAATTTGATTGAGTTCGTCGATAAGCGTCCGGACTTCCTCTGCTTCCTCTTCGAAGGCGGTGTCTGCGATACTGTAGACTACTGTGACGTTGTCGAGTTCAGACGCAGTCTCGAGAAGAGAGAGGATGAAACTGAGTGTCTGGCTGGCAAGCGTCGCGGTCCCGACTTCGACGGCAGATGCAGTCTCGAGATAAGCGGCAATCTCGTCGACGAGGATGAGGGCAGGGTCATCACCGAGGTCAAAGAGACCTTTGAGCGTGTTCCCACCAGGGGCGTTGCGTTCCTGGTCGTACTCCTTGAGGTACTCGTATCCTTCGAGTCCATACTGCTGGTAGGCGATTTCGCCCCACATCGTTCGGGTGTTCGGAGCGTTCGGGTCGCTGCGGTCGCTCCGAGCGTTCCGGGCGTCGACGTGGCCGCCGACGAATACTGCAGTGTCGACCGACAGGCCATCCTGTACAGCATCGAGATACGCATCGCCTACGTCACTCGCAGTATTCACGAGATGACGGTTGAGGTCTTCAATATCGGTCGGGCTTGTCGCCAGGTGGTAGGAAGCGATAAGATCGTGCGTCTTCCCGCCACCGAAGCGGGTGTCTAAACAGAGAATGCTGCTCGAGTAGCCCCCATCGTCGTATCCGCCACCAGCAAGGAATCGACCAGAGAGGTTGGTCAATAGTGTTCGCAGCCCATCAGTGGGATACGTCATGTCGAAGAACTGCGTTGCATCCCGGTAGACCGGTGCAGCGTCATCGGTCGAGTGGGCGACTGTCGCGAGACTGGCTGCAAATTGATCCTCTTGGAGCGTTCCATCGAGGACGTCGTCTCGTGGAGTGCACGCTTCGAATAAGTCTGGATAGTCGCTACTACTCATTGGAAGCGTCCTCATCAGCAGGTTTAGACACGATTACGAACTCTCCGTGCGAGCTATTGTCGATAATCGCGTGAGCGATGTCCTTGGACTCAGCGACGTCAACCTTGATAGGGTCCCCGACGTCAGCGATGAATTTGTTGAGCTCAGGCCCAGACAAATTCACCCGACCAGATTGGCCGGTGTTTTGTCCGATTGTTTTCTGAGTCATCTGAATATTTACATCACCATACCGGAATATTATAACCTTTACTTAGACTAACGCCGATTCGCTTGTCTAAGACGTCAGAGACAACGAGTTAGTTCAGCTATCGTGCTATTGTCTATACGATAGACTTTTACAGAAATAAGTTCAGCAAATTGGTATGGATAATGAATTGACGGAAAACCACGACCCAATTAAGCACACCACGTTGCGTAAACTAATGAAAGAAAATTCTCCAGATGGTCTAAATGTGGAAGGTGATTTAGAACATGTCATGAAAGGGCATTTAGAAAATGCCTTTCAAGAGATTTGGAAGGTTTCTATTGAGAAAACCAAACAACGAGATGGCCACAAGATCAGAGAGGAAGACCTACGAGCAGCCCTGAATGAGATTTTCAATCCGTACACGACGATGGAAGAAGTGGTCACCATGATGGATGAGTACCATATGGAGCTTAACAAGAAGGCAAACGAATTCCCTCTCATTAACATGGAGACTTCTGAGGATGAGTAAGGAGGCAAATAGACTGTTTTTCAGGGATTCATACGATATCTGGGAAAAGAAATCTCGGGTCTTAAAAAATGACATAATAGATGACCCGCAGTCAATTGTATCCCCCGCAATACAGCAAGCTGAACTATCATCTGACATTTTGTCTGAAAGCAAAAGTGACATCTTTTCTGCACTAAAGTCTAATTTAACCAGTCAGCAGTATTCTAGCTTTCTCGACAATCTCTTTGATGCCTACGGCAAGAAGGGTGATAAAGTAAACCTACAGTTCTTTGAAGCCAGTAATATCTCCTATCAATCATTAGTACATACCCTTGATTCTGAGTCACTCGTTGACGTTATCACCGATGGAGGTGATGTGGAACATCCTTCTCTCCTCAAGAAGATATCGGATTTCGATATTCGTGAAAATCAAATCGTCGATATTGAATTCGAGATGCAGGGCTCAAACACGATTATTGATTTCGATGATGAAGGAACTATCAGAGATGGATCTGGCAAAAATTTACACATCGATGAAATCAATCAGGAGGAGCATGGCTTGGAGGGACTCACCCAGTATAGAGAGCCCAACAAATACGCTGTTGAGGCCAGAGTGTATACAAAAAACGATATAATTGCTATTTCGAACTCACGTTGTAAGGGTTCTGTACAAAAGCAACTATTTAGAGCTATTAGAGATTGGTCTGGTGGGGAAAAGAGACCTAGCGGTTTCGAACTTCGAGAAAATGAACTTCTGCTGATCCAACACCTTTTGAATGGAGAGAACTGTGGCCTTGACTATGGGGGGTTCCAGGATCAGCATATTTCATCTGCAAAGTACCGAGGCACAAGGAAAAACACGTTGACTAATTCGCCTGTATTAACACCCGCCAGCGAACAGGGAGAAATCACCCAAATCCGATTTTACCATACACACGACGATGGGTCTGGTAAACCTCGGCCGGTTCAAATCCGATTACATGATGACGGGCACTTCTCAACGAGTGTTGTCGCTCTACCTAAATTAGCAGATGAAGTAAACGGGTGTTGTCAATCGGTTCTAGACTACCGTGAATATCTCCGGACAATTGACGACATCATTAACGATTACATCGTAGCAAAAGATAGAGACTCACTTCAATTTGCAGAAGGTGCCTACCGACGACGTAAGCGAAATGCATTCAATGACCTTGTTGAACAACTCTTTGATAGCAATTCGTTCGACGACACAGAAGTAACTGTGTACGCTTCGGTGATTGCCACGATTGCAATTTGGTTCTTGGAGATTGATTTAGAGAGTGGTCAATATCCAAATGTGTCAACTGCCGGGCAACATCCGGAAAGAGAAGAAGAAATCAAAGAGTTACTCAAAGATTATTCAGACTATCACCTGAATTCGACTAGACCCAACTATGAAGCGATTTGGAACCACCTCGCGGAGATGATTCAGGAAAATAACAAGGGTTCTCCCATAGATATACTCAACACTGCGATTGAAAACTATGATCTCTGAAAACGGGGCATACTTTCTCAGCAGGTGTTTTGCCGATGTGTCGTCAAGTGGTGAGATTTCACAGTATCCGTTCAGCAAGAGCGACATTACAGACAATCTTGATGAAGCAAATATTACACAAGGCGATCTCCTTCGTGGTTGGAAACGATTCTTCAATGAGGTGTCTAGGGAGACCCACAAAGAAGGCGTTTCTATTGGTGACCAGAAGACAGTATATTATCTTGATACTGATGTGATTATTGAAGAGTGGAGAGAGGAAATAGAAAGCCAGACTAGCTATGCCGCTTCGGTAATTGAGGATTCAACTGGTGGTTGGTCATTAATTGTCAAGTCTGAATTCCACGGGGAGCTTAATTTTAGAATTATTGAATCTAATGTGCCTAGTTACGAGATAGACCCCTTAAAGAAGAAATTTGCAGTCTGGTTTGTAGAACCAAATGATCTCAACCAAGATGAAAATGTGTTCAAATGGCTTGATCTCTTGGATGGTGAATTTTGGGATGACTTTGAAGAGAGGCTAGACAAGAACCGGAAACCACGCTCAGCGGACCTATTCCCTCGAGAGACAACCGGTGCTGAGGACAATTTTGAGGGGGTAATGAAACGATTGAGACAAGAACTCGATAGGGGTGATCTTGATTTGATTGAAGACCCACGTGATGACGAGCACCACCTTGGGCAATATTTTGAAGGCCCGGTTAGATGTGGCTCAAAGGTTGATGAGCAATCTTATCTTTTGGTATGCGAATGTGACCAGAGCAACGACATCCACCTACATTTTGCAAAGAATAATAAACCAGCTAAAATATCCGAATCGGATGCAGCGGATACAGTTAGAGAAAATATCCAAGATAAATTATATAAATATAACCAGCTCAAATCGAAGAAGGAGGACATTCCAGCCGTATTAAAATGGGGTGGTGGAGCAATTGCCGCACTAACCGCAGTGCAAATTGCTCCTTTACTGTCTCTGGTCGGATTAGATCCATCATCTCAAAATATTCAAAATATTCTAAAATTGCTTCCCTTCATAACGTTTCTTGTCGGTCTATCGTTGGTTGGATATTTGTTGATGCCCTACCTGCAGTTCCAAAGATTTGAGTGGGAAAGTGATGGCTTTTGGAAAAAATCAGACCTACTCTGGTTAGCTGCAGTTATAATTGCCGTGGCGGGATTTGCGTATATTCTATTATCCATCTAGAACAGTTGGGAACTTGTTTATTTGACGGGGCCTGTTCAGAGGAACCTATTTGAAAATGCCTTTGACCCGAGCCCTTTTTCTACAGCCTAGTTTGAAGCGAACCTTTCGTTCAAAATTTTCAATCTCTTATCGAACAGTGCATCTCCGAATTTGATTTCAGGAACGGAACGCAGTCTCCAATCTGTTGTACATCCTCCTTCGCCGAGCTTTCCGCTCTTGCTCCCTCGACAGATAATTCCGTAGCACGACCTCCGTCGACGAACTCCCCTGGTCTTCAGCAACTCCTTCCAATCCCTCCAGAACCTCTCCCACTGCCTCCTGATATGCCGAGTACCAGAACCGCCGTCCCATCTTCGGGGTGGGCGTATCCCCATCGACAACCACGCCAGCAGTGTCAGCAAGCTGTTTAAACCGACGACGTATCGTACTAACTGACACGTGTCCCGTTGACGACGACCGAGAGGGAAACAGATACCCGTTCCAAGTCTCACGGTCAGAAAGCACATCGATCCGATCAGCGACGACGTCAACCCCATACAACAGCGTCACCTCACCAGGGCCATTCTTGCGCTCTCCATCACCGAACGACAGATGCGGGTCCTCAGCATCCAAGACCACTTGGTCGACGTGCAACGCCGCAACCTCGGAAGGCCGCAACCCCCAGCCAGCAAGCGCGACCACGAGTAACTCTGCACCGGGCGAGTCGACCTCGCCGTAGATTCGACGCACCTGAGAGGCCGACAATGCCTGCGGATCGGGCTCACTGGCCTCCCAGCCGAACTCCTCACCAGCCTCCGAGAGTGGATTGTACTCCGCGTACTTTCGGCGCTTCACGAACGCATACCACGCTCTGGCGACGTGCAGATATTCGAGCTTCGAGCGATCGGTCGATAGCTCCTGTTCAAAGACGTCGAGGACAGCCAGACACCGCTCTATCTCTCGCGGTTGCTGGTCTAACTCAGACAGCGGTTCGAGCAACGCATCAGTCCCGTGTAACTCTCGATAGGTCCGTACCCATTTCGCTAACCTCGTCCGGTGGGTCTCGACAGTACTCTTGGCCCTCCCACCACGGGTTTCTATCGACGTGAGGTACGCGTCGAGCGCGTTCACAGTAGCGTCGTGGTCGACGTTCCACTCCCATTCCTCAGACCCCTCGTCTTCGAGGCCGACGACGTCGACGAAGAACTGCTTGGGCGTCAAATCGTGGTGCTCGCGGAGCGCGTACGCAATACCACTGTAGCCGTGTTCGGTGAGCCAGTCGTAGGTCGGAACGTCTCGATCCTCGTCGAACCCATCGCGATATCGTTTCGGTGCGATGTCTTGCCAGTAGACGTCGACGAGTTCGTCGAGATCCATACGCGACCAGTTGTAGCGACGACTGCGCGTCTTTGAGGCCGTGGATTCGTCCTCGGCTTGCTGGCTGATGGACTGCTTTGTCATACCGATTTACTGTCCGAAAGACCGTTTGCCGTATCCCGAAACGATTCTGAGCCAGTGAATTTCATTGGTCTCTGCTGTTTTTCACAGCAAAATAATACTTTGGCTTGTGCTGGAGTGGTCTAATTACTATGCAGCGTCCGCAGACTGAAGTAGAACACTCGAAACCACCTCTCTCATTCTCGAGTAACGAGCACGCAGACACGCGAAATTCACGCGGCACTCCTGTTGAAAGTGTGCTGAACACTCGAAATGACCCCTCCGTGAGATAGCCGTTTGGGTTAGCTGAAAAAGCGGACTAGTTGAAATCCTCACACCTTGACAGGAGCGGTGTGACACATGCAGAGGATGAGTACGGCACGGATAGTTTACTTCTGGATTTATGTCAGACCGTCTGCAAACGGCAGTATGGATTCGTTTTCTGACCCCGACGATTTGCGTGACCGAGCAGAGGTTTCATTCCACGATGAAGTCCGGCAACTTCCTGCAGACAAGTTCGAGTCCGTTGCAGAGGAATTGGACAGCCATGCGGTGGTTGGGATAACCAACGATGATGGGGACATACTGCTAATGAACGACGGCTCACACGGGTGGACACTCGTTGCGTTCCCTGTGGAACACGGAGAAGACTGGATGACTGTTGCTCAACAGAAATCAGAGGCACTTCTCGATGACACTGTTGTCGTTGAGAAAGTTGAGTTTATTCGCCGTGTCGTTTTCCAGTCTGTGGACGATGACTCCCAGCGGACTACGATGTATAACGTGGTATTTCGTGCCTCAGCAGATGATAGCGTAAGTGTCGAGAAAACAGTAGAGAAAGACGACTTGTCGCTGAGATGGTTTGACGGTGTTCCTGACGGTCAAGAGGGAGACGTTGCAGACGACATTCGGTACTTTTTGAGAAACTGAATTACCTGACCGACTAGTGCCCTGTATTCAGCACGGCCGCAGAGACCTCACTGAGTACTGTCAGAAACTGCGTGCAACAGACAGAGAGCTTCTTTCTATCTTGATCTTAAGACTGTCACCTGAGCAGTTTGTTATGACACGAATGGCTGGTCACAACAAAATTGTTCCTAGAGCGATTATCTCCGGTTATCATGACGACAAACAACGACAAAATCCAGTTTAGGGGGGCTGACGAGAAGCGTGCAAGTCAACGCCTCAGTGAGATGCGTCTGGGAGGGATTAACATCAGTGAACTCGCGCGAGAGGGTCTCAAGGAGAAGCTTCGTGAAGTACTCTCGAATGAAGAGCGAGTCGAGTTGCACCAACAGTACCTTGACGGAGAATTGGACGAAGGCGTTGCAAAGATCCTCATTGGAGATCTGCTCGAAGATATCGAGCGTGAACGCGAGGCAGTCGGGAAGGCGGAGACGCTCAGTACCGATGGCGTCTTCCAGAACGAGTAACGAATGGGTCAGACGAGATACGGCACCTTGTTGTTGTGGATACTGACGCAGTGGACGACGCCGGCAAGTTCGTCGACTCATCTGAGACCACTTGTACCGACGCTCTCTCGTCTCGTTCTCTGAAACCTCCTCTTCAACCTCCGAACACTGGGAGTTGGATTGCTGATTCACGCCTGCTCATTGGCGAGTAACCCGCTCGCTGTGTGTTGGGGTAATTCTGAATGTGAGATTTTCATGACTCACTGACTTTCCCATAGTGAGTTAACATTTTGGCTGATGCAGGAGTGGAGTTTACACAACGAAAATTAGTAATATGTAGCCTCTGAGGAGCAAATCAGCAATATACCGTATGACACTATACAGAAATCAGTGAGGGCGGCTGGGCCTGAGTTCCAGAGGATTACAGTAATAAGGATAACAGCTGGTGTCCAAAACTGAGCAATCACCGTTTCCGTAAAACCAACCTGAAATGACCGCTCAGTAGATACTCTTCTCTCGCCCCAAGGCTAGCCATTTCAAAATTGAATCGAAGGAATATAGTATTCTACCAAAGAACTATATTACACAAGCGCAATGATCAAGGCATGAACAACCGACTTCCACCGGACGACTTCGAGGACATCAACGAAGCGGTCGGCGAGGAGTGGGACTCAGAGACCACTCCCTACGAGCGTATTCGTCGCGTTATCGCCCACACATACATCCCAGTCTCAGCTGGTGCTGTTGCCGAGGACGCACGAACATCACCGAAGACAGCACGAAAACACCTGAACACACTCGCTGAAGAGGGCTTCGTCGTCACTACAACCGGTGAGAACGGTGGAACAGTCTATCGTCGGTCCCCAGAGTCACTCGTCGTTGAGCAGGCTGCAGACATTCTCGAGCACGTCTCGACCGATGAACTCGTCACACGAATCGGGGAAATGCGTGACCAACTCAACAACTATCAGGCAAAGTACGGCGTTGATTCTCCCGAAGAGCTGACGATCGAGCAGACAAACCAGACACTCGCTGAACCCGACTCAGAACAGAGTGAGGCCAACACAGAGACGATTCGAGAGTGGCAGACAACGCGTCGGAATCTCGCATTCGCGAACGCCGCACTTTCGATCGCGAACGCTGAACGATTCGTCGACGGTGACCTCTCCTCTACCGATGAAAACATCCCCGCGTAATAGATGGAGAGAGAATTTCAAACAGAAGAAGTCCACTCGTTAAGAGGAGCGATTGACCGGCCAGCGCTCCTCACTATTCGTAGAATCATCGAACGAGAAGAACCGCTTGCGACCCCTGGATTAGACGACTACCTCAATCCCTCTGTTCTCGAAGTTACGCTTGACGATGGTCTCTGTAGAGCTGAAACTGCCCGAATCGACGTCCAGTGGACGACACACGCAGACTACAAATTTCACTACACGGATTCTGAAGGGGTGAATTTCCGCTGGGGTAAGCATCCTCACGATGGTGACTACATCCATGTTCCCGGGGTTGAGCACTACCACCCCCCACCTGAAGCAACCTCAAACCCCGAAGAGGTCGAAGAATCTTGCATAAAGCAGGCTCCCGAAGTGCTCGTCACTCGGGCTGTTCTCAAACTGTGGCGAGTTGCCTATCACGCAGATTCATACGCGCCCCTGAACGCCGCGAGCAACCCTCCCTAGCAAGGGATCATCCACAGAAATACAAAGAGTACGCCCACGGCTTCAGTCGTGTGGAGGATGTCAATGACCAATAGGCTGTCCATTGAGGGAGACTTTTCGACGTACGGAGGCTGGGAGAAGGGAACTCCATTCATTAATCCCCTTTAGGTTGCAGAATATGATACCCAGTACTAATATAAATGCTTCCAGAAAGCACTTATTCGTCTTTGCCGGTGAACGTATGCATTACCTCCCCTGTGACCCCCTCTTTCGAGAACACGGTGAGAAGGTCTCCGGCATGAATCACAGTCTCCCCTCGCGGAGTCAGTACTTCTTCACCACGCTCGATCGCAACTACAAGTACATCATTGCCCAGTAGCCCAGCTGAGTCCGCTTCTTGCAGTGTCTTCTCTGCAACAGGGGAAGTCTCTGTCACGGTGATTTCGAATACTTCAGCACCTCCCGCCAACGACATGAAGTCTTTTACTGATGGCCGCTGGACGGCTCGGACGAGGTACTCTCCGATGAGCCGTTGAGGATTTTCGAGTACGTTCACACCGATCCGTCGGAATATCTCCATGTGTTCCGGATTTTGGACGACACTGACTTTCGACTCGATGTCAAGTTCTTCGGCCAACAACATCACCATAATATTGGTTGCGTCCTGGTCCGTGGTCGTGATGACGGCGTCAGCTTGCTCTGCACCGGCATCGATTAGCGTTTCTTTCATCGTCGCATCGGCGTTCAGCACGAGAGCGTCGTAGTCGCGACTGACCTGCTCGGCGACATCTGAATCAGTTTCGATGACCACGAGTTCGTTTTGCGTCCTCGTGAGAAGATCGAGGACCTGTGAACCTATGTCTCCAGCACCGACGATTATAATGTACATGAGGAAGCGTTAATCTGAGGCCTGCTAAGTTTTACTCTCCGTAGTGGCCATACTTTTGTAGGCAATATAACCAACAAACACACTCGTGTAAGCGACTGCGAGTAGAACTGTGAGTGATGTGCGGCCCAGAATTGTAATTAGGACGATCACGAGAGGTCCCAGGAGGAGGAGTATATCGAATACGGCGTCGTCTGCTCCTGCTGCGAGGAGAGGACCAACAAACGGAATCTTTTCGAGGTGCATTATTCGTAGACCTCCATTGAGACGAAGATGCTTCGGAGGAGGACGAGGACTGGGATGATCTCAAGTCGGCCGATCCACATATTGAATAGGAACATCACTTTCGTAATCGTGGGCATTCCTGGCCCAGTGATCCCCGACGAAAGGCCGACGTTCCCTTGAGCAGAGGCCACCTCGAATAGAACATTTTCTAGCGTGAATCCATCGGGTCCCATAGGGACCGAAAGCATCAGGACAAACGCCCCCAGACCCAAGAAGAGAATCCAGAGGAACGTAATAATCGCGGCTTCTTCGAACTCTTGGGCAGCCTCTTCGGTTGAGAGTGCGCGTCCGTTAAGGCGGAACGTCCGTACCGCACTCGCAGGGTAGAACACTCCACGGATACGGAAGAGAGTGCCTTTGGCAAGCGTAAGGAGTCGAATGAGCTTGATTCCTCCGACAGTTGACCCCGCTGCCGCCCCGACGACCATCCCGAACGTGACTGTCAACTGCGCCTGCGGCGACCATCCTGGACCGAGTGACCCTGCTGTCTGGAACCCGGTACAGGATGCCGCCGAGACGAACTGGAATAAGGCAAACCGGAACGTCTGAAAGAGTGTTGCTGCCTGTCCCTGAAGCACGATGCCAGCAACCACAATCGCCTCTGTTTGGTAGAACCCCTGATCGAACAGCAGGGCTGTCAGAATCAGTGTTCCGAGTCCGAAGAAAATGAACACCCACCGCGTCTGGAGATCCGAGTAGAAGTTTCGGAGGTCTCCCCGCAAGATAAGATAGTGGATCGGAAACGCGATACTCCCCAGGATCATGATCGGGATCAGCGCGAAGTCGATTGCGACGCTGTCGTAGGTCGCAATCGAGTTGTCGGTAATCGAGAATCCGCCGGTGGCGAGTCCGGTCATCGCGTGATTGATGGCGTCCCACATCGGCATCCCTGCGAGCCACAGGACGAGAATCGAGAAGAACGTAAAGAGCAGGAAAATCCACCAGATCGTGCGGACGGTCGAAACGATACTCGGGTGGATTTTCTCGGAGCGAGCTTCGCTCTCGTAAAGCGTGAGTGAACCACTCCCCGGGCGAGCGAGAATCGCCGTCGTGAGGACGATGACACCGACTCCACCGACCCACTCGATGAACGAACGCCACCACTGGAGTGTGTGTGGTAGGACGTCCTCATGAACAGACATCGTGAGGCCTGTCCCAGTGAACCCGCTCATGCTCTCGAAGAAGCCATTGAGCGGGTTCTGAAACGCTGCAAGCGTGCTATAGGCTTCTGTCCCCGTTGTGGTAAATCGAACAGGGACATTGAGAATTCCCGGATCGAGCTGAGCAGTCCATGCAATGAGCAGGAACGGGACAGAGCCGAAGACTGCGACGAAGAACCACCCAGAGGCAGCGATCATCATTCCGTGCAGGCGACCCGGGTCCTCTGCGTCCTGGAAGGTTCGAGAGAGTCCAACTCCAACGAGCAGGGGGAGTACACCTGAAAGAACCATTCCAGGAACGACCCACCACTCTCGCCAGACGAGAGGGATAAGAACCGAAACGAGGATGAGACCTGCTAGCGCCTCGAGCATCCGCCCGAGGTCGCGAGCAATTGTCCCAAGACGATTGGCCATACAGTTTCCGTTTACTGAACGGCACTTTAAACTGATTGGTTTGTCCGTAGAGATAGCTTGTCTGATTACGTAACGCAAAATGCCCTCTTCCGATCAGTACCTTCAATGCGAAGTCCTAGCCTCCAGAATGGGGTATTGAGATGTTTCGCCAGCCCCATACAATTTATATACCAGATTCAGGTATCTCCACGGTAGTTTTTATAATGGTGTGTGGAAAACTCAAAAACACATGGTATCCACGCTGATTCTCGGGGCCATTCTCACGCTGCTTGCGTGGGTCGGACTCCAAGCCGCCGTTATACACGGCAAGTACGTCGTGGATAAAATAGATTCCGGCGAGTACCAGAAAGGCCCGTTCAGCGACGCTATGGACGGTGGTTCCAATGAGTGACGACGAAGGGTTACCGGGCCACAGTAATAACGAGGACCTCGCCCGGGACCTCTCTGTATTCGATATCACGATGATCGGTATCGGTGCCATGATCGGTGCCGGTATCTTCGTCCTCACTGGTCTTGCTGCAGGGCAGGCAGGCCCTGGACTCGTAATGGCATTTGCCTTCAACGGCTTCATCACCATCTTTACAGGGATGGTGTATGCCGAACTGGGGTCAGCAATACCCGAAGCGGGCGGTGGGTATCTCTGGGTTCGTGAAGCGCTCGGCCGGTCACAGGCATTCCTCGCTGGGTGGATGTCCTGGTTCGCCCACGCTGTCGCCGGTTCACTGTACACGCTCGGGTTCGGTGCGTTCGTCCACCTACTGTTGACCGATTACTTCGGTATCGCTCTCTTCGACCCGGTCGATCTATTCTTACTCACGATCGGCCCAGAAAAGATATTTGCAGTGTTCGCTGGTGTACTCTTCGCGTACATTAATTTCCGTGGCGCGAAAGAGACTGGACTCGCTGGCAATATCGTGACCATGGTCAAGGTCACGGTCATCCTCATCCTCATCGCGTTTGGGTTGGGCTACATCTTCGGAAATCCCGCCGAAGCGACCAGTCGATTCCAGCCGTTCCTGCCACGAGACCTCAGTGGTGTGTTTATCGCGATGGGACTGACTTTCATCGCCTTCGAGGGGTACGAGATTATCGTTCAATCGGGCGAAGAGGTCGTTAACCCGAAGAAATCTGTACCGAAAGCAGTCTTCTACTCGATGTCTGTCGTCGTCACGATCTATATGCTCGTGGCGATCGTACTCATCGGTGCAGTCACGGTCACGCCCGACCTCTTCCAACTGGCTCAGGAAGGTGCTGCATCGGGGGCTCACGGAGCGACGAACCTACCTCCGGTCCCGGATACTATCGAGGACGCCGCAGTCTGGGAAATCCTCGGCCACCTCGGAGAACTCGGTCTCGCTCGTGCTGCGGGACAGATTATGCCGTACGGGACGGTCGTCATCCTCGTGGCGGGTATCTTCTCAACGCTATCTGCACTCAACGCGACGACCTACTCGTCGACGCGTGTCTCCTTCGCGATGGGGAGAGACCACGTCCTGCCGGATGCGTTTAGCGCGGTCCATGACGAAAAGCGAACACCGCACATCGCGACTGCACTCTCCGGGGCACTCATTATCTTCATGGCTGTTGCACTTCCGATCGAGGCCGTCGCGGCCGCGACCGACGTGATGTTCCTCCTGCTGTTCCTCCAAGTGAACTACGCCGCTATCGTGATACGCCGGGAGTGGGGAGACCAGATCGATTACGGATACGTGATGCCGTTCTTCCCCTACGTACCCATCATCGGGATTATCACCAAGCTTGCCCTCGCTGTCTACCTGTTCAACTACAGTCCGCTGGCCTGGTACGGGGCGATTGCGTGGATCCTTGTCGGCGTCGGTATCTTCTTCCTCTACTCTCGCGGGCGCGTGCGTGAGACGGAAGCAAAAGAAGAAACGCGCCTCATTACCGAAGAACGCGCAGCTGAAGACCGTGGGTATCAAGTCTTGATTCCGATTGCGAACCCGGAGAACGCTGAACAGCTCATCCGTGCCGGGAGTGCGGTCGCTCGCCACAAGGACGGCGAAGTTCTGCTCACGAGTGTCGCAACGGTTCCTGAACAGACACCACTCTCAGAGGGACGCCGATACGCAAGCGAACAGCGAGAACTGCTTGACGAAGCAATGCAGTACGCTCCGGACGACGTCCCCGTTCATCAGACCGTGACGATCGGCCACGACATCGGGAGAAGCATCAACAACATCGCATATCAGCGCGAGAGCGACCTCGTCCTCGTGGGGTGGCGCGGACAGCGGAAACGAGTCTCCGACTACGTGCTCGGCTCGAACATCGACACCGTCGTCGAGAACGCGGAGTGTGACGTCGCAGTGGTAAAAACCGACGGATCACCTAAACCGGGACGTGTACTGGTTCCGACAGCGGGAGGTGCGAACTCGGAGCTCGCCGACCTCTTTGCAGTCGCATACGCGGCGACCGGTGCTGATGTGACGCTCTTCCACGTCGTAACCGACGGAGATGTCGATACGGCGGAATCGTTCCTAGCTGATAAACAGGAGTCGCTGGCAGAATCGGAGATTGATGTCGACACCGCTGTGCAGGAAGGTAAAGACATTGCAAAGACGATTCTCCAGTATGCGCGTGGTGAAGGCTTCGAATCCGTAATCATCGGCGCAGCAGGCGAGGGAATCCTCCGTCGCGTCCTCTTCGGTGAAGTGCCTGAGACAGTAGGTGAAGAATTCGACGGTGAAGTCGTGATGGTTCGGAAACACCGGCCCGTCCACTCGGCAATTTTCGGATTCCTCAGGAAATGGATCGGGAAAGGGGCAAAAGCAACTAATCTCGGTGAGTCGGTGAGAACATGAACCCACCCACTGATTCGGATGAGTTCGACCCGCCGAATCAATCCCTAGGCGGGCAAATCGCCGGAACGATAGAACAGCTCTGTCTCGTCGGAGCGCGTGTTTCGGTACCGCTTTTCGTTCCTATTGGGGTGCTCTTCTTTGCGTACCTAATTGGTGGGTACGCACTCATGGCACTGGGTGTCTGGACTCCGCCGTACGAGTTTCTCTCTCTCACCGGGGATATCTACTTCGCGTGGCTTGGGTTCCTCTCGGGGTTGGTCATTTGTTTCGGGACCGGCTCGCTCATCGGTCTCGCCTTCCTGACGGAGGGCGAGGGCCGAATCCACAACGAAGTCTCGATTCTGGCCTCGTTCATCGGCTTTGGCTTCGGAGCGGGGGTGATTCGAATGACGTATTCAACAGTGCTCACCACGTTGCTCTGACTCCCAGTCAAGTGTTTTATGCCGCATCCGCCCCGATTTAGCGAGAGGATTCCGAGCAGTGGACGTGACGTCCACTTGCTCATCGCGATCAAGTTGGAGCGTCTTCCCACCCGTGTTTGCGAACTCGTGGTCGATGGCGATACGAGAGAGGATTTCGCGGAAATCCTCTCTCGTGTACTTCCCGCACGGTTTGACGCCGAATTCTAGTTCTGGGAACAGCACCGTCGAAACAGCACGACAGAGTTGTTTCGCCTTTGCTGTCTGGACCATCTTTCAACCAACGCACCACAGCGTGAAGAACTTCAGTTAGGTTCGGCAACTACTGTTCAGGGCGGGAGTGAACCCGACAGTTCTTCCACAGTCCACCAACGATTGCAGGTCGGATATTCAACGTTAATCGTAGCATTAAGTAAAATCTACTACATAGGCTATGTATGGCGATTCAGGTCACTCGCACCTACGTTGGTTCCATTCAGAACCACCGACAAGTCTGCGATGGCCTCAACTCGCTCGGTGATTCCGCCTCGAAAATCTGGAACGTCGCTCGATGGACAGCCGACCGTATCTGGGATGAGACCAGCAAAATCCCCGACGCAGGCGTGCTGAAATCGTACATGAAGAACCAAGCGTGCTGGAAAGACTTGAACGCACAATCCAGTCAGAAAGTCATTGAAGAACTTTCTGACGCTTTCCAGTCATGGTTCGACTTACGACACAAGTTTGACGAGGCGAATCCCCCCGGTTACCGAAAACACGGGGACACCCGACCAAAAAGTACGGTCACATTCAAAGAAGACGGCTTCAAACACGACCCTGAGAACAATCGCGTTCGGCTCTCGAAAGGCTCGAATCTCAAGGAGTATTGGTCGGACTTCCTCCTCTGTGAGTACCAGACCCGCCCCGACGTTGACCTCTCGAAGGTTGAGTCGGTGCAGAACGTCCGTGCCGTCTGGAACGGTGATGAGTGGGAACTGCACTTCGTCTGTAAAGTTGAACTCGAAACCACCGAACCCGCAGGCGACGGTGTGGCAGGAATCGATCTCGGCATCAAAAACATCGCCACCGTCGCGTTCCCCGATGAATACGTCCTGTACCCCGGCAACTCGCTCAAGCAAGACAAACACTACTTCAAACGAGCGGAGTACGACACTGAGGGCGAGAATGGTCCCTCAGAGAAGTCGATGTGGGCGCGCCGAAAACTCGCAGAGCGCGAGACGCACTTCTACCACACGCTTACGGACACCATCATCACAGAGTGTGTCGAGCACGATGTGGGCACGCTCGCGGTGAGTTGGCCCGAAGACGTGCGCAATTCAGACTGGGGGAAGACCGGCAACAAGAAGTTGCATACGTGGGCGTTCGACCGCATCTACCAGTACCTCAACTACAAAGGAGAGATTCGTGGCGTTGAGGTGCTGAAAGAGAACGAGTGGAACACCTCGAAGACGTGTTCACGATGTGGTGACGACACGAAGGCAAACCGCAAACAGCGTGGGTTGTACGTCTGCTCGTCGTGTGAGTTGGTAGCCAACGCGGATTGCAACGGGGCGGAGAATATGCGCCAGAAGATAACTCCGAGTCCTCACGGTGAGGGTAGGAGTAACGGCTGTGTGGCACAGCCATCGGTACACTTGTTCGATTCAGAGAGCGGGGTGTTCGCCCCGCGAGAACAGGTCGTGTCGTAGATCATAAAATGTCCCACCTGCGGTACGGGAAGCCCCGTCCTCAGAACGGCACAGCCGTTCTGATGGGCTGCACAAGACGCTCTGCGTCTTGTGAACGTCGTTTACGGCGGGGAGGATGTCACACGGAGCCGACGTCGGAGACGCAATTATCAAAGCCGCGCACGATTTCGACGCTAGCGCCATTGTGTTTACTCCTCGAGGAGGGAGTCGCTGGCTAAAACTACTCACTGGAGATGTGACGACAACGCTCGTGAACGAGAGCGATTTACCGGTTCTCGTGCTTCCTGACCCATCCGAGTAGCCACCCTGATATGTACCGTAGGTACCCTGAGAAGAGTGGTTGTCTCTTCCGGAGTGCACCTAGAAGGCGATTCTCTCTACGATTCCCCGAGCGAAGCTTTGACTCTTTAACTCTCGTGGGTGGGCCAACAAGACGGTTGCGTCCAATCGATTGCTGATCTCTGTTGCGGGATCGCCGAATGCAAACTCGTGAATCCGTGAATGCACAACTGTCCCGATAACGGCTACATCAGTCTCTTGAGCTGCTGAAACGAGGTCATCGAGAAGATCTGACGTACGAACCACCTCGCTCGTGGTCGGAGCTTCACATAGCGTCTCAAGCTCACAGTGGTAGTCGCGAGTCGCAGTCACCTGTTCCTCAGGGGCGTCCTTGTCAACGGCAGTAAGGAATCGGACTCGCGCGTCGTGGTGTACTGCAAGTGCGTCTGCGAGAGTAACCTTGAGTGGTCGATATGGACCGCGGCGGGTGATAACGGTGATCTCGTTGACGTCGTCGATATCTCGGTCACGGAGAAAGACCGTGTCACAGGGTGCGTGTTCCATGAACCAGTCAACGTCACTTCCGAGTAACTCTGCGTGATAACGGTCAGGTTCCCACTCCCCCATCAGAAGGTCCGCCTCAATATTCGAGGCGTAGTTAACGACAGCACGCCGTAAATCGTGGCTGACGATACTTTGGGCGTGAATCGGTACAGGGAGCTCTGCAGCGAGCTCTTGTGTCTTTCGTTCGAACTCGCGGTCCGATTCGTCCATCTCGGTTGCCGACGAAAGCGTGAGTTGTTCAGGAACCTCTTCAAACCGTACAGCATGAACCTGGCCGTCACGCTGGGCGGCAACGCTTGCCGCGGCTGTGAGAAGCGTCCGTTCTCGACTCTGTGAAGTTCGTTCATCCATGGCAACGAGAACTACACCATCTTCATCGACGAACGCTTGTTCGACTTGAGAGAGTGACTGCGCGTCCGCAGACCGACGGACAACATCAAGAGCAGCCCCCTGTCGCTCCGTTTTCGACCGACCGTAGACTAGATACCAAAGGACACCCATGAGAGTAATCCCAACCGCGCCACCGATTGCGACTGGTCCCATCTGTGTGAGTAACACGAGTCCACCAATAATACCGAAGATCTGCACCCATGGATACGCCGGCGAGGTGAACTCTGGGGAGTAGCTCTCCAGGGAGCTTTCGCGAAATGCAATGAGGGCGACGTTGATTAAGGTGAAAATAAGGATTTTGAACGCACTCGCCAGCTTCGCGAGTTCAACGACTGGGACGAAGGCGATGAGCCCGAGTAGTAATCCGCCGGTCAGCAAGACGGAAACAATCGGCGTCTTGAAACGGGAACTGACCTCACGCAATCGCCGTGGAGCCAGTTCGTCACGACTCATCGCGAATGGGAATCGAGACGACGAGAGGATGCCTGCATTAGCCATGCTCGTGAGAGCGAAGATTGCGACGAGTGCGACGGCGAGCTCGCCCCATTGGCCTGCGAACTGCCGAGCAGCAAGTGCCATTGGTGTGAGCATATCGTTCGACATCAGTTCGTTCGGTGGTGAAACACCGACGACGACGAAGACGGTCAGTGTGTAGACGAGCATCATCACGACAACCGAACCGATCATCGCAATGGGGATATTCCGTCCCGGGTTCTCTACCTCTTCAGCTACGGACGCAATTTTCGTGACGCCTGCATACGAGACGAAAACGAAACCCGTCGCTGCGAGCACACCGCTGTTTCCGTGTGTGACGAACGGATCGAAATTGGTACCATCGACGTTGATGATTCCAGAGAACGTGAATGCAGCAAGCGAGAGCAATACCAGACTCACGATAATGGCTTGCAAGCGGCCACTCTGCTTCACTCCAACAATGTTGACGACGACGAGCAGGACACCGAGGCCAAGGCTCAAAAACACCAGATACTCCCCTGGAATCGAGATGACGAGAAGGACGTAGGCTCCGAGTCCAACGAGAGCGAAGGCACTCTTGAATACGAGAGAAAACCAAGAGCCGATCCCGGCAATCGTTCCGAGAAGTGGACCCATCGCTCGGTCGATATAGAGATACGTGCCGCCAGCCTCTGGCATTGCGGTCGCCATCTCCGCTTTCGAGAGTGCGGCCGGCAAGACGATTAACCCCGCAAGGAGATACGCAAGAATCACACTCGGCCCCGTCTTCTTGGCAGCGAGTCCAGGGAGGACAAAGATACCACTGCCGATCATCGCACCAATACTGATTGTAATTGTTGCATACAGACCGAGGTCACGTTCGAGTGATTTTGGCATCTGTTAGTTAACCTCCGGCAGAGTCAAACCCCGCGACAGGCTCATTGATAACCCCGAGAGATAGCAGTAGGTTAAAACGGCCGGTCTCTCTCTGGGTTCCTACTCACTTGTGGTCACCGAATGCTTCAACGGTTTCTCTCGTCAGTCCACCTCGACAGAAGAGCGTTACCAAGTCATCTGGGCGGACCGTCGTATCTCCACGAGGTGTTAACATTTCCTCGTCACGCTCGATTGAAACCACCAGAACGTCCGATTGAATAACGCCACCTTCGTTCGCCTCACGCAACGTGAGGCCTGCAACTTCAGCATTAGAAGAGACTGTAAGCTCCACGACTTCGGCACCACCAGAGAGCTCCATAAAATCCGCAATCGTATGGCCATCCTGTGACGCCTCTGGGCCGAATTTATGATACGGAAGCAGTTGCTCGCTCTGGAGCAAGTTCTCCTCGTCGATTTCGAGCCCAATCGCGGAGAGGTCGTTCGCTATCCGGTTGAGTTCCTGCATATCATCACCGACAGCAGTCACGTGGAGATTGTTTCTGCCTTTCATCAGCTGTCGAACACTGACAATACCGGGGATTTCGGCGACTTGTTTCGAGAGCCGGTCACGATCCGGAACCGGACTGGTACAGATATAGAGGTTAGTCAGACGGCCGCCTGCTCGCGAATAATCGACGAGTGCGTGATAGCCCCGAAGAATACCGGATTCTTCGAGCTGTGAAATTCGATTTCGAATCGTACCCGCCGAGACGTTTACTTCCTCAGCGATTTCGGGCGCGGACGTATTTCGTGCATCCCGAACCAGATGGTAGAGGATTCGTTTGTCTACCTCATCCAAACGGTCGCTCATATCTGACTCGTCACGTTACAGGGAGATAATCGATTTGGACTCGCGTCGGAAAGACGCAATCTCTGTTTGCATAAGATACACGACAGTATCTTTCGCGTCGAGCAACTGAACGAGTTTATTTATAGGGACGAGAATAAAAGTAGAGGACAATAATGGAGTCGACTGAGAACCAAGAGCCGATTAAGACTCGTATTCGTGAAGAGGCTTCTGGTGAGATTCTTCGCCTCGAGCCTGACGTGAAAGGGTTTCTTGTCGTTCAAAAGCTACCGGACGGTCTACAGACCAACCTCTATCGTGTGACTCTCGAGAAACAGACCGATGGAACCGAGGAACTCCACTGGGCGTATCTTGGTCCCTCTAAAGAGTCAGACGATGGATATCCAAGGGATCAGGAGCAGACCTCTGCCTAACAGCATATTTATCCCCTGGTTCAGTCGTGGGGAGATGTTAATGCCGTGACACAGAACCGAGCGCGTACCTCGACTTTAGGCGTGAGAGGAGGTCAAGCCACGGCACAATTTTGATGTATTTTCTGCGTCTTGAGTAACGAATCACTGGCCAGTGAATACGGCTACCGTCTCTTCAGAGACCCCACGTCGAGAATGGATTGTGACGAAATCACCCTCCGTAATAAAGGTCTGCTCAGTTGGCGTAATCGCTTCTTCATCACGATTGATCCGGACGACCAGCACATCTGAAGGAATAAGTCCCTCTTCGTTCGCTTCCTGAAGTGTCTTCCCAGCGATTGGAGCCCGGTCTCTAACAAGTATCTCGACGATGTCGATGTCCCCAGCCAAACCATCGATACCTCTGACTGGAGACGCTAGCTGTTCATCTTGAGGACCGAAGGGAGCATAAGGACGGAAATACTCGCGGTGAATCAGGTCCTCAGTGTCAATTTCGACACCCAGAGATGCGATTTGCTGAGCAACCCGTGTGAGATCTTCAGTGTCAGTCCCGACGACCGTAATCCGGAGGTCGCCCTTACCGGACATGAACTCTCGAACGTTAATAACGCCCGGGAGATCAAGAGCCCGTTGGGCGATCTCCTCTCTGTTTCGAGGCCCCGTGCTGCAGACGTAATGGTTCGTAAGACGACCTCCTATCTTCTGATAATCAATATCGGCATGAAATCCCCTGATTACGCCACCTTCCTCGAGTCGGCGAATTCGATTCCGGACGGTCGGTGCCGAGACGTCAACTTTCCCCGCGATATCTGGTGAAGAGGTGTGGCGAGCCTCTTGCGACAGATAATACAGGATCTGTTCATCGATCTCATCGATTTGAAGAGGCATTATATACTACAAGAATAATTCAGGAAATCCTTTTAAGATATCGTTAGGAGCCCGTTTGACCTCGGGCAACTGTTCTACCTCGGCACAATTTTGAGAAGTGAAACTCCGTCTTTCTCCTCGAATCTCTGTAAAGGTGGGAAGAGCCTTGTTTAGACGCTCCTGAAAGCGTCGGTTAGTGGCTCTATTGGATGAGTAGAATCTGTCGAGGAGAGTCTCTATCCGCGATTTCGTTTCTGGGCAACGAATCTGGCGGACAATCTGCACCGCGTCTAAACAAGGCCGGTGGGAAGTATTTATCCTGTCATAGTGTGATTTCGAATATGATTCCACCCTTCACTCTCGGTTGCAACGTCGATGAGGGCGGCCCCCGGAATAACTCGATGACCGCAGTGAGTGTATCCGGACCGTATGTATGGCGCTGCTCTCTCGATTCACCGCGTGAAGCGGTAGACTGGAATGCTCCCACAATGGAGATAAATGCATGAGTGACCCAAATGAAGACCCGAAAGCACCGAATACCGTACCCGATGCGTTGATTCAGCACATCGGTTCGCTGGCACTCCCTGAATTGAAATCTGTGCTTTCGTACGTTGAGCGCCGTATCGAAACGCTTCGGACCCCAATCGAAGAAGAGATCGAAGCGGCCGCTGCTGGAGAGGTCCTCAAAATAGAAGACCACGGCGCATACGCGCTCGTACGAAAGCACCCTCCTAATCCAGAAGGTTCTGGTGTGAATACGGATCAAGTATCACTCTATCACGTCCGTCGGGAGCAGCGGATGGACGGGACAGAATCCTTACACTGGGTATATCTTGGAGACGTCCATAACGCCGAACAAATTCGGTGTAAATCCTGCGGAGGAATGCTCGATAAGGAAGCAGCTGTCTGCCCTCATTGTGGTACTGAGAATCCGGACTATACCGAGACATGAAAAATAATTCATGTCAGAACTGATTACTAAGTGCCTTGTTGACCCGATTGCAAACAAAAAGATGCCCGTGACACGACACAAAGACTCGCTACCTATGAAATATGAACGTGACTCGAATTTGTACACACACCATGCCTACAAAATCCGAGGTAGTATCTTATGAGTGAGTCCAAACAAGCATTGTCCCGTAACCTCTGCCACGATGCCGGCCATGGCGGGGACGTCATGTTGCTTGCTGATGTGGTCCCACGCGCACTGTTTATCGAGGCAATTCAGCAATACGACACAGTCTTTGGTGTTCCGACATGCTAGGTGCGATATTGCTCGGATCGTTGTCAGAGGAAATCGGCGCAGAATTAGCTCAACACATCGTGATAACCAGAGGAAGAGTTCCGATGTCAATCCGTGAAACTCTAATTCGGGGGCAGGAGACCTAACTACAATGTACATTATCATCATCGGTGCCGGAGATATCGGGACACCACTCATCGATATTGCGACACGATCTGGAAACGAGGTTGTCGTCATCGAGCGTGATGAGATACGTGCGAACCGGGCTGCGGATCAGTTTGACTGTTTGGTCCTGAACGCCGACGCCACGACGAAAGATACACTAGAAGATGCTGGTGCAGCGCAGGCCGATGCACTCATCTCGACGACGGACCAGGACGCAACGAACGTGATGACTTGTCTGCTCGCAAAAGAATTCGAGATTCCCGCGATTCTCTCTGTCGTCCACAACCCGGAGCATATGGGGTTATTCAAACAGATCGGCGTAAACACCATGGAGAATCCACAGGAGCTCATCGCCGAGTATCTGTATCGGGCCGTATCACGCCCAGCGATTGTGGACTATATGCGCATTGGTGAGAAGGCAGAGGTCTTCGAAATCACAGTCACCAACGGGGCACCAATCGCAGGTAAAACGCTCCAAGAAGCCACACAGGCAGGACTCCTCACTGACGAGATGCTCGTCGTTGCAATCGAGCGCGAAGGGAACGATCATCCGATTACTCCCCGTGGCAACACAACCATCAACGAAGGCGATCTGTTGACAGTTTACTCTGGTGTCGGCGCTGACCCGGAGATCACCGATATCTTTGGGCACTATGAAGACCACGCTTAGTAGACAGACAATGTTAAATTTCGGGACAATCTCGGTAGCTCTGATCGCTAGCACAGGGAACGAATGAACGGGTCCATTGCAACTGTTGGCCGAGATATCGGTCGCATCCTGGAGGCGCTTGGCGGGCTAATGCTGGTCTCGCTCGTCGTACCCATCGTCTGGGGAGAGTACTACGCGCTCCCGGCACTGCTGGTCTCCGCTGTCATTCCGTTGGGAATTGGCGGGTTGCTCTATCGACGATTCAGAGACGCTGAAGCCCCAGGTCGGTTCCACGGCATGATCGTTGCCGCATCGGGATGGTTTTCCGTCGGGATATTCGGTTCGCTACCGTTCCTGTTGATCGCGTGGAGCGTTCAGCTTGGCGTACCCGGAGTTACAACACCCGCACAGACGGCGACGCTCGCAGCGTTCACCGAACCGCTCAACGCTGTCTTCGAGAGCATGAGCGGGTTCACCGGCACGGGACTCACGATGACCGACAACGAGGAGGTACTTCCCCGTACGCTCCAGTGGTGGCGAACGTTCACTGAGTGGGTCGGTGGAGTAGGTGTCATCGTCCTCACGACGGCGATTCTCTCACGCCCTGGTAGCGGATCGCTGACACTCTACGAGAGCGAAGCTCGCTCCGAGAAAATCCACCCGAGTATCGTTTCGACGGTTAGGACTATCTGGTGGATTTTCATTCTGTTTACGTTCGTCTCGATTCTCGCGCTGTGGATGGCCGGAATGCCGATCTGGGGGGCGATCAATCACGGTATGACTGGACTCGCAACCGGTGGGTTCTCGATTACCGACAACTCGATTGCGACCTACGACAGCGTCGCGATAGACTTCGTGTTGATTCCCGTCATGCTCTTGGGAAGCATCGCGTTCCCAGTACACTATCTCATCTTGCAGGGTGATCTCCGGAATTTCTACTCGGATCTCCAGACGCGGTGGGTGTTCGGTTATATGGGTATCGGGTCCGCCCTCCTATGGGGATTCCTGTACTACGCTGGCCCCTATGAGACACCCTTCAGTGCCTTACGCTACGGCCTGTTCCAATTCGTCTCGGCTGCCACCTGTACTGGGTTCCAGACGGCTGTCGATTCGACCAACGTTGCACTCGGCCGGTGGCCGTCGTACGCTCAGTTGACTGTCGCGTTCGGGATGTTCGTCGGTGGTGCAGCTGGGTCCACGGCAGGTGGTATCAAACTCATTCGTGGACTGACGCTCGCGAAAGGAATTCGATATCAAATCGCGGATGTCTTCTATCCTGAGACCGCAATCAGACGGCTGAAAATCAATGGTCGACGACTGAGCGAGGAAGAAGCAAGCCGCGAATTCATGGAGGCGGCGATTATCTTCGTCCTCTGGATTACGTTCCTCGTCGTCGGTGCCTTTGTACTGCTGCTCACGCTTCCGTCCGGAGAATATTCACTCGCCAACGTCGTGTTCGAGGTTGCCAGCGCTCAGGGGAACGTGGGTCTCTCGTCAGGAATTACAGGTCCTGAGTCACTCCCGGCAATTGGGAAGATCACGTTCCTCTTCCACATGTGGATCGGCCGACTCGAAATCATCCCTGTACTCGTGATGCTCCGGACGGTCTTCAAGCGTGGAGGACTCTACCAATGAAACTGGGCGACCTTCCGGTCATCTCCACTGTGTTCGAAGCTGGTGCGGATGATCGCATTTTCGACTCGCTGCTGTTGGTGGGACCCCTGATTATTGGCCTCGTCATCATTCTGAACCGCTCCTTCATCACAGAAGCGCTTGCGGGAGCATATATCATCATATTCGTCATTTACGTCCTCTATCGCGGTATTCAGTATGAGTGACCACTCTCGTGGCCCATCCTACCAGTTACTCTAACTGAGAACCACTTGATTGGGATAAACGACCACGGGTCGAGTGACCCGTGGCTTTTCTAATTTCCTCAGCCTCTGCCGTTAGTACTCCACGCGAAGCGATTCTCCGAGTGTTGCCAGGATATTGTCGTGATTGTAGCCGTGTGGGCAGTTCTCAGAATATCCGCTGGTATCCGAACTTCACACCCCACTGTTTCCGGAGAAAACTTTCCGACTCTCAGCCGAGTAATCCAAGCGACTCAATCTCGTCGCTCACGACCTGAATCGCCTCACGTGCAAAGTCCACCTTCTTCGCACCTGTGATGACAATCTTCCCCGACCCAAACAGCAAGATGACCACTTTCGGCTCGTCGATCCGATAGACAAGACCGGGGAATTGCTCAGGCTCATATTCGACATTTTCCAGTCCAAGACCAATCGCAAGTGCGTTCAGATTGAGATTCGTTCCGAGGTCTGCACTCGAGACGATGTTCTGTACCGTCGCCTCTTCACGGTCATCAATCGGGATTCCAAGACTTCCGAGCTCTTCGAACACCTGTTCTAACGCACGGTTGACCTCGTCGACGCTACTTGCCCCAGTGCACACGATTTTGCCAGACCGGAAGATCAGATTCGCTGCTCTGGGGTCTTGGGTCCGATACACGAGTCCAGGGAAGTTATCGGGGTTGAACTCCGCTCCGGTGACGTCGTTCGAGAGCGACTCCAAATCCAATTCCTGGCCGACGGCACTCGAGGCGACCACGTTTTGAATCTCGAGAGAATCGAGGCGTGCTTCTTTGGACATTATATTTGTATTTTAAATACGACTACTTAAGCGATTGTGCGAATCAAGAGTTTCTCGGAGGCCAACCAAACGTGAGAAGAACCAACTACTGGGTTTCAGAAGTATCGTAGTTCTCGTTGATGTGTTGGATGAGTGTTTGACTCGTTCGACTAATCCGTTTGAGACGCTCACGAATCACGTCTGCTTCATCACGCTCCCAGGTGGCAAGGTAAAACGCCGAACCGTCCATGTCGAGACCGAACTGCCTCCCAACAACGTATGCTACCGCTTCTGCTTCGACCTCCCGCTTCGACCGTTCGGTGTCGTCGTCAACGCCGGCGTGGAGAAGTGCATGAGCGTACTCGTGGACTAACGTCGACGTCATTGCTGCGTCATTGTCCTGACGAAGCACTTCGACAATTGGGGAGTTACTATCTGGCGATTCTCGACACACACCTTTTGCATTGCCGTAGCTCCACTCATTATCCGGAACAAGTTCTACTTCGACACCGACATCATCAGCAACATCCAGCACGGCAGGGAGGAGTTTGTCTGCATCACCCTCCGCACTAGTATCGAGACTCGGGAGGTCTTCACCTTCTGTCTGCGAGATGTCGAAGACTGGAGCTGGCCGGAAACCGACCAAACCCTTGGACCATTCTTCGGGTGGGCTTTCGTCGTAATCACAGTCTATATTTTCGTGGTAGCCCGGGGAGTTCTCACATTCAGGACACTGTCTAGCGATGATCGGAACCCAAATCCAAATCGCACTCTCGCCTCCCTTGACGTGTCGATCGAATTCGTTCTGCCACGTCCGATACCCTGCAACTCTCGTTGCCTCAGGACACTGCTGTTTGATCAAGAGCGTGTTACGGTACGAATAGTCGTGGAACTGACGCTGGATGTCTAACCATGCTTGGAACTCCTCGCTTGTCTGAGCGTCGTCGACGGCTTCTACGAGGTCGTCAACCCACTCAGTAATCGTGCTGTGCATCTCGTCACGTCGGGTGTCAGAGTCGTCGAACGACACCGCTACGTAATCACTTGTCGCCATAGATTTTCTCGCGAGCACTCCAGTTTTGGAATGCCCCGCACCCCTCTGGGGGCCAAAAAACTCTCCCAAAGGGAACCAGTCGGCGATGACCAGACCCTCCGTACAACCACAGAAAATTGCGTATGAACGAGCTAGCGCAACGCGGGCGGGATGTAGACACTGGCTTCGCCCATGACTTCCTCAAGATGGTTCCGAGTACGATGGGCGAAGTAGCAGTCGTAACAGCAATACCCACAAATCTCTCCAGTATCGTACTCCGCGACGAAGGGACCACGCGACCCCCTCCAGACCTCGTCTTCACACTCGACACAGGTCGATGAGTGAAGGTCCGCTGGCGTCGGAGGTTGATACTGTGTCTGAGCAGCGTACTCGGTTGGTCCCTCCGGCCAGACGCCTTGACTCTCCCAAAACGAGCGCACGTGTCCAAGTCCATGCCGGACCGTTGCTCGGACCGTCATGTGGTCGGCATCGCGACCGCTGTCGTCCCATCCGCTATCCGTCCAGAACTCGCCGAACTGTGCACCACGATGGAGTCCGTTCCAATCGAGGCCGACGATATCAGCTGGTGGGTCGCCTGTGAGGGTCGGTTGCGTCAACTGGTCGATAACCGCGAGCTGTTTGGGTGGGCTGCCTCCGAGGATGTGGACTCGACGGCCTCGCCAATCCACCGGATCTGAGAAGTTGTGTGCTAAGGTATCTGCGTAACCACGCGAATAGCCGACGACGATATCGTCTGGAATCTCCTCAAGTGCCGCTTTGCATTTCGGGACGATGACGAACTCTGTGTCGGAAACGCGCTCTTGGAGGTCTCGTACTGCCCGAACGTACGACTTGGCTTCTGCGCGGTCGTAGGCGTCGCCGATGATACCGACGTCGGGTTCGTGTTCGAGGACTCGCTCCGTGTAACGGTCGAGATCTGGATTTCTGAAGTCATTATCGAGCATGCCGACTGGGAGATCAAGATTGAGGAATTGCTGTTGTTGGTAGCTGCAGTCCTCTCGAAAGCCCGTGAGAAAACCGAGGTTCAACGCGTCGATTGCGAACGGCACGCGGTGCAGGAACGCCACGTATTCAGCCTGTCTGGCGTCGGCGTAGGCATCTATCGCGCTGTCGCTGGTCGCTCCGGAGAAGTCGTGAATGGACACAGGGAGTCACCTGCGGGACTCTGCCGCCCCGCACCTCTCAGGGGCGAAAAAACGCTGCTGCGGAGCGGTTAACCAACAAAAATTGAATCGGCTCTACTCTGTTGGATAATTCTCGGACAAACAGCCTGCGGCCACCTCAGTGCCGGCGAGCGTTTGCTGATTCTCGTCGATATCCGGCAAGAGCGTCGCCTGGTCGTTTGCTAAGTTAGATTGGGCCTCAATCCTCTGTGGCACAAAAACCAGCTCTCTGAGCGACCTATTCTGCTCCCTCGTCGGGCTGAATCTGCCGAACGTCCTCGGCGAGGTCGTGCAGATACGCTCGCAGCGTGTCCATGTCTTCGCGGGCTTCTGCAAGCGTTTGTGCTTTGACCTTCGCCGTCAGTTCGTCTTGATCTCTTGTCGCCGTCCCTCGCTTCAGTTTCACCGTCAATGAGACACCAACATCGCTGCGCTCGACGTATTCCGTCTGGGTTGCTTCCTCTCGATTCGATTCCGTCGCTGTTGGGTTGTCGTCAGTCATTGGTCTACTGCGAGGGTTCTCTGTCCCCCGCACCCCTCTGGGGGTGAAAAAATTCACTCGGAACTCACCGAGTCAGTAGGTCCGTCATCTACTTAACCAACAAATACGGCGGTGGCTGCGCTCTGTTGGTTAAGGACATAGTGCCTGTTCTGTCGGGCGTTTTTTAGTTTAGTAGTGGACGTCCGCCGGGGTAATCCACATCTGCTCGTCGGACTCGAGGACACGATCGAGCTGGCCGCGATGACGAATCGCACTGCCGTACTCATCGTACAAGAAGAGTGACGGCCCCCGGTACGCCCCGAGGTTGTAGCAAGCGTGCCGGATCAACTCCTCGTCACGCATGATTGCCTCGGTGTTGAGGTCCTGAACCCTCTCTCGGATTCGCTCAAGGTTCCGTTCAAACTCTTGTTTCGTCGCCTCCCAACCACGTTCAAGCAACTCTTGGCCAGTATCAGAATTGATTGGTTCCGCGATGGGCAGTTCTCCCCAGCGTGCTTTCCCAGCGACGCTCGTCGAATCGTTGTCGAACGTCACGTAGTAGTCGAAAACAGCCCCGTATTCGGGCGAAGTTCCCACGAGTCGGTCGAAGGCACTTCGGCCCACTGCGAGTGCTTCGTCTGTCGTCGATGCCCCTACGAGCGCATAGATTATCTGATGCATTCTTTGGTACCTCGCTGGCGCTCTGAGTCGCTCTCGAATTATCTCACGACTCAACTGCGCCGGCACCCATCGCCGGCGCATACAAAACTAACAGATGGGACATACCTATCGAGTAGACACGGTATGAGAAACGCTGAAACAAGTTCTCAATCAAATTCTTGTGTTGGTTCACAGGTGTCGTTGGTGCACTTCCTGAATCGAATTTGAATGAGCCCTGATTGTTGGGACAGAAACCTCCGCTGCTTGCGCAACTTCGACTTGCGTGAGTCGGAACGCTTCGTCTAGACACGCACGGTACAGGCACGCCCCTGCAAAACCAGACGGCTTGAGGCCCGTCGTGACACCCAATGCCTCGGACGCCTCAGCCAAATCCAGCGCCTTCTGTCGAACCGAGTCAGGGACAGCAAGTTCGGATGCGAGTCGCGGGACGAAATCACGAGGGCGAACAGGCCGTGTTGGGAGCCCAAGTTCCGTATTCAACGTTTTGTACGCGTTCACTACCCGCTGGTTCTCCACACGCGCCAAGTCAGCAACCTCCTGGAGTGTTCGCAGAAGCCCGTTGCATCGACAAACTCCATAGATACTTGCTGCTGCAATCGACTCGACGGACCGCCCTCGAAGAAGATCTTCGTTCTGGGCACTGCGGAAGAGTCGACACGCCTGGTCACGAATCGAATCGGAGAATCCGAGAGCACCCGCAATCCGACGTACTTCACCCAATCCGAGAGCCAGATTCCGTTCAGCTTTCGACTGGAATCGTCCACGGGACTGTTCACGACGCATCCGAGCAACCTGCTGTTGTTTCTTCCCGGAGAGTGTTCGTCCACTGGCGTCTCGCTTGTAACCGATTTCGGATGAAAGACCACGGTCATGTCGGGTCGGCGTCAGTGGGGCACCAGTTCTCCGTTGGCTCTCCTCGTCTCTCTCAGTGATTCGCCACTCTGGCCCGTGGTCGATTCGGTACTCGTCGATGACGAGTCCACACTCCTCGCAGAGAGTTTCGAGCGTGTTCGTTCTCACACAACCGCCGCAATCTGGGCAGGCGTTGTTCGTGGTAGCCGGTACATCCTCGTCGAAACCACTCGTGTAGATATCTCTCGTTGCCATTGGTCATCTGCAAGGCACTCGTTGTGCACCCCGCACCCCTTTGGGGCCAAAAACAACTCACAGACATCGAAGACTCAGACAGAGAATTTGGACAGGTACCACAGCAACGTGTGAACGGCGCGTATATTGACACCAACCGAATGGATACGATTGCCGACGTCTAGGCCATACGTCCGTAGGATTGTCTGTCTGGTCCTACGGTGCGGCAAACTCCCAACAGACAGAAACCAGCCAATCGCGTGCCAAAGACAGCCCCAATCCCCTGCCTCCGGGGCTGTCGACGTGATCGGCGAACCCGCAACTATCCCCCCTCTCCATGGGTTTGTGCAGAGAGGCTACCAAAGCAGAGCAAGGAAATCACTCATCTCTTCCTTGACCGATACGGACTGTTGGGGTCGAAACGAGAATGGCAGGTCAACACGAAATGTTGACCGTACCAATGGTGTGCCTCTGACAACTGCAAGTGTCAATAGTATCTAATTAGTAAAAGAGTTCTTATCAACTGCCACAGGTTGGATGTGCAGTCGGTCAGTTCGGAAGTTCGCGTCTGCCACTATCGACACACGCCCAACACGGGAAGTCGTCATCCAACATCTCGCACTCGCAATCATCAGGAGTCGCATCGTCTTCCACCTTTGTTTCCGGTTGTTCGTTAGTAATCACACCGCCGTCTGCGACCATCTGCATTTGCTCGACGGCATCGAGGATTGGACGACGAATCGCAACTGCGACACGGTGTTTGCACGGTCCAGTGTACTTCTTGTCCGCTGGGCACTCACACGATGTTGGTAGGCCGTCGACGATTCGTACGTTGTATTCGTGGTTCTCGGGATCGGCGTGGCTCGCGTTGCGGACGAGCACATCGCCACCGAATAACGAGAATTCGAAGGCTTCGTACTGGGCTCGTTTCAGGACACGCTTCGTTGGGTCGAGTCTTGCTAGTAGGGATTCAGACATGGTTTTTCGAAGCGCCCAGAAGAGAGCGCCTCGCCCATCGAGGCACTAAAAAATTTAGTCTTGCCTGAGTTGCCTGTAGAATTTACGTCTTGCCGACTCAAACGGGCTCACGCTCGACTATCTGCGACTTTGAGAGCACTCTGTTGAACCACTTATCGGCTTAGAATAATAGCGAATGTTGTCCACTGCTCTGCAATTTCCCCCGATACTTTTAATTGTGTCAAATTCACATAAACTGACACTATGGGGGGAGGAAGCGGTGGGTATGATCGTCCATCTGATAGCGGTGGATCTGGTGGTGATTCTGGCGGTTCTGATGGAGATGGACCTAGTAGCGTACCTCCACCTGAGTCAGACTCTGAAGAAGAGACGACCGAAGATCAGCCTGACGAATCAAATGGGACAAGTGATGAAGCGACTCCAGAGAATCCACCAGTAACTGGTGGCGGGGGTGGTAGCAGTACACCAGTCGCTGGCCCCAGAGATGGGTCTGACAGCACGTCTGGAAAGGATGATTCAGACCCTGAGAAAGAGGATCCATCACCAGATGAAGGCGGTGAAGATGGAGAACCGAAGGAATCTGGAGACGAAAGCGGCCATAATAACGAAGAGTCAGATAGACAGGACCCGACCGATTCAGGTTCCGAAGATGAATCCAGTGATACAGACTCTAGAAAAGACGAGCAGGAGGACGGTCAGCAAGATCATGAGGACGAGCAGGAAGACCAAGAACACGACAGAGAGGACGGGGATACGGAAGATGATGATAATGATCGGGAGGAAGATGAAGATGAAGACGAAGATGAAGATGAAGATGAAGACGAAGATGAAGATGAAGATGAAGATGAAGACGAAGATGAAGACGAGGACGAGGATGAAGAAGACGAGTGTCTAATTTCAGAATCAGCTCTTCTTCACTCGCCGAACCCAGAACCGTTAGGCGATGTAGCTGAAGGAGATGTCTGTTCAATACGCCTTCGAGAGGAGGCAGTCTGTGTCGTAGATTCACAAGACAGGGCTATCGGTGCCATCGCTGAACCGTGGGTTGGCACATTGAAGGAATGTATCGAACAGGGCCGACAATATCGTGCTCGAATTCTCGACATCAATGGTGGGAAATGCGAGGTTCGAGTAACCAATAAGTGCCTGCTCAACCGGGACATCAATCTGGCCGAAATCAACACTGCGGTCCGAAGCCAACTACATCCGGGTCTTTCCCTATCAGTCGAAACAACAACCGAAGAAGTGGTTATTGTCACGGGTGACGGTACCAGAGTTGTCGAGGTTCCTAACCCATGGGCTCGACTTCTCAACGAGTGTACCGACCAAGGATATTCATACCAGGCAGAGGTTCGTGAGGTTACATCAGAGCACTTCAGAGTCAATATCCAGACCGGTGCAAGTGACGAATGATTATCGCAGGTGGCGCTTATCACGAGTTGTGCCAGTTTCCTTCTGACACCGCATTTTTCGGGTCAGGTGTACGAGCAGCCGCAGCTATTGAGACTATCGCCCCATCTAGTAACCAACTCCACACTTGCATCGGCCCTACCGACAAAGAGACACTCAAAACTTACGCGGCCACCTTTGACTTCGACATCCACGTAACCGAGATCCCAGAAACGGTTAGCTTCGACTATCTACATAACCACTCGAATCCTGTACTCTCTCCATCAGAGGCAACCAACTATAACTGCAAACTTTCAGGGATTAGTGGAGATGCAGTCCTGCGCTTCGGGTTCGTTGAGGGTACAGCAATTGTTTCTGGAGAGCGTGTGGTTTATGATCCTCAATCATCAGACCCAGTCCCGTTCGATGCAAATGGCTCTACTGCCGATGAACTAGCCCTCGTTCTGAACCGCGATGAGGCCGCGCAACTGACTGGAAAAGATGAGTTGAGATTGATTTTGACCGAACTTATGTCTGGCACTACTGGTCCAGACGTAGTCGTCCTCAAGTGCGGGGCAAGAGGAGTAATCGTCAGAACACCCAGTATGACGACCCGAATCCCAGTTTTTCAGACGGAATCCGTTTGGGGTATTGGAAGTGGAGATGTGTTCAGTGCTATCTTTGCTGGAGAGTGGGCAGAAAATGGTGAAACTGCCGCAGACGCTGCACTGACCGCTTCAAAGGCGACAGCATACTACTGTAGACACCGCCATCTACCGATTTCTAGGGAACTCATCGAAACAGTCTCCAATAGTGCTTCACCGACATTCATCTCACCGGACGCTACCCCTCCGACGATTTATCTGGCAGGACCATTCTTCGACATCGGCGAACGGTTCGTTGTCGAGGAAGTCAAACACCTCCTGGAGAGCGAAGGAGCTGATGTGATTTCCCCCGTACACGATATTGGTCGAGCTGCCGACTATGATAGTCCGGAGGAGGTTGCACAGCAAGATCTAGATGCAATTGAGCGTGCAGATCTCGTGTTTGCGTTATTGGACCACTTGGATTCTGGAACACACTTTGAACTAGGATATGCACGGAAGGAGGGGACACCAGTTATCGGGTACGTGAATGATTTTGAAACAAGCAGTGAAACTATGATCCGCGGCTCTGGGTGTGAGGTGTACGAAGATCTGTCGTCAGCGATCTATAATGCAATCTGGAGGGCGCATGCCTGAGTCAGTCCTGCTGTTATCTGGTGGACTTGACTCTGCGACACTCGCGTACACCCATCGACCGGATCTTACAGTGACTGTTGATTACGGACAGTGCTGTGCGGACGCAGAGATTCAAGCATCAGAACAAATCTCCGATCAGCTAAATCTTGAGCACGAGATTATCGAAGTAGATTGCAAAAGCATAGGTGCTGGCACAATGGCGAACCAGCGGGAAACAGATCTCGGTGATGCTCCAGAGTGGTGGCCATACCGGAATCAACTCGTGATTACACTGGTCGCGATGGATGTCGTCAGTCGAGGTGCAGACCAATTACTTGTTGGAGCGGTTGCTGGCGACCAGAGCCATGCTGATGGGCAGGCAAAATTCTTCGAGTTGATAGACTCTCTCCTCTCATTCCAAGAGGGTAATCTCAGAGTTAAAGCTCCGGCAATCAATAAAACGACAGAAGAGTTCGTACGTGAAGCGAACCCACCCGAATCACTTCTGGGGTGGACTCACTCTTGTACAGCATCAAACGCTGCATGTGGCGAATGCCGTAGCTGTAAGAAACGGCAACGAGTCCTCACACGCGTTTATTGAGCACTTCTCGGACACTAAGGGTTACTTTACTTCTAAGATTGAGAAAACTAATTCTCCTTATCTGTTCGCTCAAAGGCCCGAATCATCACACTCAGTCGGTTAACGTCTCTAGAAATACATCACTGCTAGATAATTCACCTACGGTCGTGGCTGCGTGTGCAACTCCGCAGGAGTGAGCACGGAGCGATGGGTGGGTGGAGGGGTCGGGATAGTGGACTCACAAAAAGAAACAGCCGCTTGCGACGCCTACCCAACCCACCACACCTCGCGCCCGGGGAAGGTATCTCTGACCAGCCCGTCGCAGCCACCGAAACGCATCCACAGTACCAACTCTTGGCTGCGTTCCGCATCGTCATACGCTCGCATTTTCTCACAACCAATTGGTCCGACTTCTCTCAGGTCGTGTCTGAGGTTTCGCTCGACTTTCGACTGGAACCGACACGAGTCTGTTCCCGATGCATTCGGGACAGTCGCTGGCGCTTTTGCCCAGAGAATTCGTTCCCGTTCGCGTACTTCCGGCGACTGATTTCTGTCGACAGCCCTCTGTCGTGACGTGCCGCAGTCAGTGGAGCGCCCGTCCGCTTTCGCTGGACTTGATCGTGTCCTCTTCATTCAGGGCCATGGTCGATTCGTTGTTCATTGATGACCAGGCCACAGTCCTCACAGATCGTTTCGACAGCGTTCATAGTGATCCACTCTTCGCACTCGGGACATTGGTTCGCGCTCAATACCGTTCGGACGTCTACGTCGAAGCTTGTTTTGTAGATGTCCCTGGTTGCCATTGTTCTCACCGTGTTTCGGGAACCCGCCAGTACAGCGAGCCCCCTCACCCATTGAGGAGATAATAGACTCTACGCGGGATTGAAGTGGCTGCCTCTAGCGTAGAAGAAATTGAACCCCAGCAGTACAGCTAGAATGGGAGCCCGGATCTTGTATCGACGACTGACGCCGTGCCAGACTCCTCCATGGCAATGAATAGTTTTGTGAAGCTGTCAAGGAACTGTTTCAGGTTCAGGTATTCAACTGTCTCTAACCGGAATACAAGGGCTGTGTGCTCTGAGTTCATCTGTGAGTTCACGCATTCAGCGCGGAAGTCGAGTGTGTCGTAGAAGGCATCAGCGTGATCCATCTCCCAAAATTCTTCAGGGATACCGATGTTGTGTAGACGGAATGTGACGTAGACCTCGCCGTCGACCGGTCTTAACATCCATCGTTTCAGTCGATACAGAAACCCGCTTTTTTCGTCGAGTTCGACGTTGTCGATGGTGATTACAAATTTCCCCTCTTTCATGCTCTTTCCTTCGAGATTTCGGAGGCGTTCTTCACGTTCTCGGCATGTTTCGAGATTACCGGCCTTATACCGGTAGATAGCGAAGAGAAGAAGTCCTAGTGAAGTTGCTGTCCCAATTTCTACGGCAGTCAACGAGGAGAAACCATCTACCGGCATTAGTACAATCTACTAGCTGATTCTGAGCATTACTGTATAAACGTCCTGCTGGAGAAAGAAGTTACTTGGAATCCGACTACAGTAACCTCGATTTCGATCTTGAGAACATCTGTCGTGTCTCCTCCACTACTGGGAACGGTTGTGGCTGCGCGCGCAGCAATGCGAGCACGGAGCGGTGGGTGGGGTGGTGGGGCTTGGGTCGGTCCGGCACGTAGCAAAAAAGAAGGGTACGATGACCGGCTATTCCCACCACTGACCGCGCTCAGGGAAATCGACGGTGCTCCAGCCCGTGAGGGCTACGGAGACACGCCCATTGTACCAGTTCTTCGCCGCCCCGTGAATTCGCACACGTTCACCTTCATCGATCCAGGGTTGATTCGATTTCTCCCAGACAGTCAGCTTCGTTCGCGCCGTCTCGTCCTCAATTAGTCCCACCTGCTGAATTGCGCTATTCGACGACTCCCAGAGCTGGGTCACCGTTCCAGAGATGGATACTTCTCGACGAGTGACCTCACTGATCGCCGCAATCGGAATCACACGTCCGGGGGCCTGCTGCAACTCCTCAAACACACCCACAACCGCGCTCATCATCGATTTCCCATCCGCGACCTCTTCTGCCAATCGCCGACTAATCGCCGCTCTCGACCATCCGTGGAGCTTCGTCTGTAATCGCGCTGCCTCCCGGTTCACTTCGCCCAATTGTTCAACTGAGAGTTGCTCACGTGGATCTGCGTCATCGGGGTCGGCCCACCGATTGACACATCCGGCACGCTTCTTGAACTCTCTCGTTGCTTCGATGCTCATCTGTTCTACCACAGTCGCCGTCCGTTCCTCCCGGTTCGACGTCTGCCTCCGGTCCCACCGCGTTTTCGTCTGCTCAATCTCCCACTCACGTGCTTGCATCCGCTCTTCTTCTGCGAGGGTCAGTCCCCGGCCAACCGCTTCCGGATTGTTTAGGTCAACTTTGGCTTGGATTTCGAGCTCAACCGTGGGGTGGAGTTCAGGCGTCTCATCAACCACGTCGTCGACGACTGCTCGGGGGTGTTCGGAGTGCGAAACTTCATTACCGATTTGCTTCTTAGTACTCATTGCTAGGTCCGAAGGCGCCTACTCAGCGTCTTCTTCCGACACCACAACTCTCCAGCCGTGGCTCTCTCACAACAGACCAACTCATTCTGCGCACGTCTTTCGCGCCTTCACCGCGCCCTGTGGGCGCGGAAGGCGTGCACTCGACGAGGGGAGAACATCCAGCACCGCGCGCCTTGGCCTGCCCGGAGCGAGCGGCCAGCACACAAGCCGGTTTCGCGTCCGACGACCGAGCCTGCGAGGGCGTCGTGACCGACAGCGCGCTTGGTGCTGGCGCACCGGGATGGTGCGAGTGAAGCGAGACGCGACTACCAGGAGCAGCTCGTCGCGAACGAGGAGTGAAACGAGTCGTGAGCACGGAGGGCACAGGGCGGCGAGCGGGGCGTGCCGAGACAGGGCTCGTTTAACCGGACTCGGCGATCAGAGGAGCACATAGTTTCCGCATTTCAAGGACAATTCCATGGTGGTCCTCGTGACTCCCAGGCTTGTGCCAGCGGACAGTCCAAGTTAGGTTTCCTCGAGCAGTGCGATACCCCGTTCGACAACAGCATCCGTGATGAAGAGACTCGTCTCGGCTTGGAGTGCTCGCATCAGCTTTGCAGCTTCGGATTTCGCAAGTTCTCCGCGGGAATAAGCAAGCACAATGATCCCAATCGAACCATGTACTTCGACATCACGAGCGTTCGCAGCGTCTCGTGCTGCAAGGTCGTCAGTCAGAAGCACTGCTGCTCGCTCAGATGCAACTGCGAGCGCTGCCGTTTCTCCAGGGTCCAAATCGACGTTATGTCCGGTTACGTCGGCCTCAACGAGTTCGTATTCAATAGATTCGAGCGCGGGAGGAACCGTACCGTCTTCCAGTTCCTGGTAGACAGTCTGTGGAATCAGTACCTCGTCGATAACCGAGAGCAACTCTAGTACGCCAATTTCATCTAAGTGGATGATGGGGCCAGTATCAGCAACCGCAAGAATCACGCACTCAGTCCCCAGCGGACGTCATCTTCAACGGCCTGTAATTCGCGCTCCGCACGCTTGACGCGGTCTCGACCGACGAGATCGATGGCCGTCTCTCGATCGATTTCGTCGTTCACGTATCGTGAGAGAACAAGATCTACCCAGAGATCTTCGACACCGCGTTCCAACGCTTGTTCGAGGATCTCCGACTCGGGGATTCCCCGGGCTTCGGCGATTTCTTGCACCCGTTCGGTGAGATCCGTGGCCATGAATAGTCGATTGCGCTGTGGCGACTTAAACATCCATGCAGTCATCCATCGGAGAAACGACCGCCAACAGGAAGCGTAGCTCTTCCGTGGCATCCCTCTCTCAACCTAATCGTCTGGTGAATCGTCATGTACTGTTCGTCGCTGAAGGAATGGGTTTGGGGCCCTGTTGATACTACCAAACCCTGATAGTTTGTCGAGACCGTGCTGAATAGAGGGCGAACCTCACGTAGCAGAGGACTCCGGCCGCGTGGCGTTCATTCGTTAGATCCAGAGACCTTGTCTTATGTACGAGGTTCGGGGGAATCCATCTCTTCATCCCCGCTGGTAGTGGTCTGCCATCCATGAATCGATTTCTGCCCGACGTACGACGATGTTAATTACGACATTCTCATTATAGGGATATATTCGTGCTGTGAGTGTAATTTGAGAGGGCCGCGGGGAACGATGGATTGCCACCCGTTTACCGCGGTGTTCTTTCGGCTGCAGCCGCTTCAACGGTTACCTCACCGTCGCCGAGGTTGCGGAACTCACCGCGAGCTGGATGACGGTCTCAGACAGATTGAGTAGGACGCCAGTTCAGCAGCAACATACGCCTGTCACTTTTACATGATCTGAGGCCTGGTATTCAGTATGGTCCGGTTACTCGACGCGCTCGACAGAGCGCGGGCAGACCCCGGAGAGGATTTCCACTTTGCTCTGCAGTTAGAACGACTTTTCGAATCAGTAGAAAATGACGAAGAACTCAGCGACGAGATCAGGCTCCACCTTGACGAAATGGACGGTCGATATCTGTTGCCCGATCTCGTGGACAAACTTGAGGACTGGTACAGCGACAGCACATTCCAATCAGCCCGTGACGCACTAGACCTGTTTGAGGACGCTATCACCGATGCAGAGGACCGCGGATGGGTGAACGTCGCTTCACAATACCAGCTTCAGCGAATTCGCCTCAAAGCAGGATTACAGGGCCACGACGTAACAGACGAACTCGAAGAAGCACTCGAATTCCTAGAAAGCTGCCACACAGACGACCTCGCCAGCTTCACCACCTCAATAATCGAGGCCACAACCGACAACATCGACGACGTACCGAAAAACCACAGAGACCGGTGGATAGATCTCCTCAAGATAATCACGGACGTCAACCGCACAGAGAACCGCTTCAATCAGCACAGAGAATACATCCGGCTGCTGCACGAGTTCAAACAAGCATGCGACCGCGACACATCGGACGTGGAAACCGCACTCGTTGACTCGTACCGAAGAGAAGCCGACCTCGTCGGACGAAAGAGCCAACTGCAGAAGGCGGACATTCTCCAGAGTGGCGTCGCCGAGTGCGCCGAATATCTAAGCGACGAACGGAAACGCAACTGGAAACAGGAAGCCCTCCAAGCCCGCCGGAACGGGACCGAAACCGAACTTCACGAACTCAACCCGGACGATCTGGACGTGGACGGGATCGAGGGCGAAAGCCTCCAGCAGGCTGTCGCCGAAGAAATGGAGCACAACACCCAGGTCTACGTCGACTGGTTCAAGCAGGTGAAGCAATCCTCCGGATCCAGCTCGTACGCCCTCTACTGCCTGGCACTCTCCAGCAGCCTCTTCCCCGACCCGAACAAGATTCGCTTGTCAACAGAAGAGTTCGTCATCTCCCAGCTCGTAAGCCGCCAGATAATCTCCCCAGAAGCACACACGCTCTCTATCGACCCCTCGGACCCTGAATCAATCCCGAACAACTACGCCCACTACGCAGCAGGGAAGATGTCATCGCTGGGAAACGCACTGTACCGCCTGATCAAGGAAGGCCACCTCACGTTATCCGACATCATCCACATATTCCGGATCGGAGACACGCTTTCCCCCGATACAGAAGCATTCCTCACCGACGCACTCCTCGAACTTCACGAAGATAACCACCGCCAGGCGCTGTTCCTCTTCGTCCCGCATCTCGAAGCAACAATCGTCGACACCCTCCAATCTATCGGGCGACCTGCATACACAATCATCGACGAAGGAACTCAACAACAGCTCCTTGGCGGTCTGTTCATTGACGGACGCGACCTGTTTGGACGCCACTACGCCATCTACCTTCGTTACCGATACACGAGCCGGGAAGGCATGAACCTCCGAAACCGGCTTTCCCACGGCCAGCTCCGGTACCGGAACGCGAACTACCTGAACACGGTACTTACCCTGTTCGATATTCTGAAATGCCTCATCACACTCAACAGCGCCGACTATCTGAACTACTTCGGTATTCCTCAGTGGACCCTCTCCCCGCCTACACAATACGCTCAGGAGACAGACCTCTCCCTGTTCACAGACCTGAACATGCAGATCATCGGTTACGGCACCTCCACCGACGACCACACACTTCTCGTCATCCGCGAAAACGGCCACGAAGACCACACCGAACTCTTCGTCGACCGTGGGCGCATTCGGCGGTATCTCATCGACGGGACCAGACTGACCCGGGACGAGATTCGGGACGAAATCAACCAGCTCTGCGACGACCACCATCACATCCCGGACAGCATCGACTACACCTGGCTCGATCAAGACGACCTGGTCCTCCACACCATCAAGGACGTAATCGACGACCAAACCACCGTCCCCGCCGACACACCCTCCCGAGACACGATCATCGAACACGCAAAGGTCCGCGGCATAGACGAAAGCACGACCCGGACCGCGTTCCGGCTGCTTGAGGAACGGGGCGACATCACGACCAGAGATATCGACGGAGAAACAGTAGTCCCAACCGACGAGTACTTGCAAATCTTCGAACACGCCACCCACGTCACCGGCATCGGCGAAACGCTTGCATGGCATGTCGCCGACCACTTCGACAGCGAACAGGCTTTCTTCGACGCAGACCAAGAAGCATTCCAAGCGGTTCCCGGAATCGGCCCCCACCGAGCAGACCGACTAGCGACCGACCGCACCTCACCCCCCGCCGTGATCGAAGAGTGACCGCAGTTCAGCACATAGAGAGCGGAGTAGCGGGCTAAGAACCGGGTGCCCCCGTCGTCCACGAACGCTGACAAGCAGGTTTACTTCGACTCGAAAAACAGGTCGCAGTTGACGTACTAGAGCAGCTGCTCACTCGCGTAATCTGCCCTCTCTAGCGCAGGAAGTGCAACTCGTGGACCTTGGCGGGGTTCTCCCGACCGCACACGAGGCACGGCGTGTAAGAGTTGGATGTAGGAAGGGCCTACCCTGCTGGTAGTAGCACTCAAGCGATGCGGTGGAACCGTCGCCGGTTGTGGTCGCTGGCACCATCTACGTTAGAAGGATCGACAGTCGCGTATATGTGTGAACCAATCCGGGATGCTCTGACAGAGATGGTTGATTTCAGATATACAGATATCACATTCGGTCCCTCAACCTGCTGAATTTAGCCTCTGTATGTGTCTCGCGGTTCGTGTCACAGCCTGAGGAGTTCAACAGAAGACAGTGATTCGACTACCATAACCAACAAAGTCGAGATGATGTTGCCACCTGTTGGTTAAGATTGCCGATTGTAGAGTTGTCGAACCGGCTTCACACAGAACACGTCACTTGCCTCAACAGGAACGCTGTGACTACGGTCGGTCGCGAGCGAATCAGTCCGCGAAAGCCGATTGACCAACTCGTTGCGTACTGATTCCCGGCTGATTGTCGTCTCATGCCACCCCAGACGCTCGTCGTAATAGCGCTTGCAGAACGTCTCCGCAACGTCATCTGCTGCGATAAACTGGGTTCGTTTTGTTCCCCGCACGTTCGATGAGACGTACTCTGCACCGACGTCCTCGTGAGTAAGTTCGACGAGGACACACTCGACGAACGCGACAATGGAGGTGTGGTGGCGGTTATTTGGGACAGTCAGTCGGAGATTTGACCACGGGGACTTGGGTTGGTTCGAATTGTTCAGTGGTCTCTCGTTGCTACGTGAGTGTTGCTGTTGCTCAGAATGCATACGTTGTCTCTAGGGCGCACAAGTTGCCCCGTCACCCCTGACGGGGCTAAAAAACGATGACGGCTATCACATGTTACTCGGAGTTTCCGCTGAACAAGCGTCTCGTTCGGCCGAGTAGCGACGTATTGTCTGAGTTGTCTTCGCTGGCATTACTTTGGTGACCCTGTCCACGATCGTCCTCGTCGCTCTGACCCGAAGGCTCTGCACTGAGGTCCTTAACCTGGCTTTCGAGTTCTGCGATACGCTCGTCTTTCTGTTCAATCGTCGCTTCGAGTTCGCTGACACGGGTAGACAACAATTGGTTCTTCTCAAGGAGATAGGCGTTTCGACGACCAGGTTCGTCAGTATCCACGTCGGTGGTCTCAGGTTCGGTTTCAAGCTTCGATTGTGTCGATTCGTTTCTTGGACTGGGGTCGTAGTACTCCGACGTCGCCTGAATCGCTCGCTCAATGGTTTTCTCGCCGTACGTCGATCCGTCGGCGTAATGAACTTCGTCCCATTTCTCTCGAAGGAGTCCCGACTGTCGAAACAAGGTGTCTATCTGTGTCGTGTCTCCCCCGGTCCAGAAGGCCAGCAGACAACACAGCGCCATGTCTGCTTCCGAGTTGCTGTCGTAGCCAGCGGTGTTCCCGTTCCACAGGCGTTCGAATTTTGGGCCGTTCGAGGCGTTCTTTGCTTTCTTCAGTAACTCGTTGTCTTCGAGGTCGACTTCGGATGTGGTTTTGGCGACCTCCCTGACGCTCGTATGTTCGTCACGTTCGGGTTTTTCTTCCTCTGAGTGGAGTTGGACGTATTCGCGATGGATCGCTTCGAGTGCGTCCTGTCGTCTCTTGACTTGTCCAGGCGTGTTGTCGACGCGGTCGCCAGTGACGGTGAAGAAGCGAGCGGTGTCGTACAGTTCGATATGTCCACGTCGGTTCCGACCCTCGGGGAGGTCTCCGTTGATGAGCACGTGGTAGCCTATTCCCGAGGGTGAGATTTCCGTGTAAGAGTCGAGTCGGTCGATGATGTCCTGTGCATCGTCGTCAACGTCGCCGGTCTCTGGATCTCGACAATCGTCTAGGTCGACGCCGACGATTGGGTCCTCGGCGGTGAACACAAAGCCGATTCCATCTGCTCTCCCATTGGTCACGAAGTCGAGTGATGTTTTGAAATCTGACCATGTGTCTGAGTCCGTCGACGATGCGAATGACCCTTCTCCAGGGATCACCGGAATCTTCGTTTGCTTCCCGTCTCGTTTCTCGCTTCGCCAGCATACCCATTGGTCTCGCTCGACGAGTTCTGGTGGAAGATCCTCCTGTGTCACGAATGTGGTAGTTTCTTTCGTCATTGTCGATTCACGGTTGTGGCTGCGCGCCTCTCGCGCCACGATAAAATCTCCCGAGCAATTGCTCGCCCGTCTACGACGGCCACCCCCCACCCTATACTAGTCGTTTTTTGCCGTAACAGATTTTCAAATCTGCGAGTAGAAGACTCGTTCCGTGGTTGTACGCGATGTACGGCATTTTCTGAAGACCCAGTAGATGTAACGCCATTCTCGGATTTGCCGTAACGCGCCGCAGTCTTGCGTTTTTGCAGATATTGACGAACGAGTAGACGCCGTTGGCGTAACGGGGGAAAGAAACGCGGTAGAACGACACCAGAGGCCCCAGAAACCATGTTTTGACTGTGCATCACCTTTTACTCAGATTCTCCAGTGCAATGCCGTTGTAGCTGCGAACAACCTCGCCATTGCGGCGCTCAGTGGAGCGCTCAAACACTATCTGATTATTGAGACGTCTGCTAAACCAACTCTTTGAATCAGGGCTGATTTGGTGCTGCTCAGCCCACATTTCATACGTCGAATACACCTCTGCGGCAGGGACTGAACTATGCTCGTCTTCGACTATCCATTCAGTTACGAATTGTTCGACAACTGCGTCTGGGTCGTCTTTCCAACCGGGCTCCAGAGTAGGTTCTGAAGAGGTGTCCGAATGGGGTTTGGATTGCTCCCTGTTTTCTTTGGTTTCGGCTAGGTCTTCTGCATGGGCATTCTCAAGGAGCGAATCGAGTGGCTTCTGTGAACCACCATCGTAGACGACTGCTTCATCGTCTTCAGAGAGGATGACAGTAGCATAGTCGTCTGTATCGAACGTTGGATTCAGCAACTCATTTTCAGGGATGAACGGCTCTTTGATTTTCACCCATTCTGCCTCGAATGCACCCTTAGACTCGTAGACGTGTGTTTCCCCACGGCCATACACGAGGTATTTGTCGACTGCAGGGTCGTAGCTGTACGTTGCTGGTACGCGTTCTTTCGTAATCGAGGACCGCTCGGAGACTCGGAGATACTCTGTGCCGGACCCATCCCGGAGAACAATCGAATCATCCTCCAATGCCCACACAGTACGTCTCTGGTCGTCACCACCGTTCACAGGTCGAACTGCGGTGACACCGCCCTGTTCGGTCGCCCCGCCGTTGAACATGAGCGGCGAATCGTAGGTGTAGAACCACGTTTCACCGTTTGCGAGTTCTCGAACCGGTGGTGAAAGGATATTCTCGACTCGTTCTGCCCAGTACGTCTCTGTGTCTCCAGGTCGAACAACAAATACAGGGAATGAACCCTCTTCTTGCGCTTTCCGAAGGTTTGTGAGCACCTTTGCGGGCTTTCCAGGTGTCGACGTCTCAACCTCAATTGCGAACGCCTCCTCTAACTCGGGATGAGTCGCTCGTGCGTCAGGCTTCTCGCTTCCGTCCTGCGACAATATCGAGACGGTGAAGCCGAGTTTGGAGAGTTCTTCTTCGACCTCCAAGAGTGCTGCATCGTGGTCGTCTCCACCAGCGGACCGAACGTCACCCGTGTCTGGCGTCGAAACATCTTCACCCTCCTCACTCAACCGGATGATTACTTCGTCAGCGTCGATATCGACAGTCGTTTCGAGTAGTCGCGAGCGCTGTCGGATACTCGCTAACTCGTCGTACGATGGGACGTCGGCCTCGACCTCGGCGAACAAGCGTCGAAGTTCGTCGTCAACTACTTCGACTGCAACCCACCCGTTATCTTCACGAACATCTCGTTGGAGTTGGATACTCCGAACAACCTTCGCGAGAACGACGTCTAACTCAGCATCGGTGACAGTGAGAACCTCTCGGAGTTCTTCGGGCGTCTGTGTACTCGGGACTGATTCGTTGGAGACGCCAAATTCGTTCTCAGCGTGTTCATGCATCGATGAAAGCGTCTCTTTGAATTGCTCTTCTTCTCGCTCAGTAAGTGGGTAGTCGCTTTCTGGATGCCCTGCAGGGATTGGCAGTGGTTTGATGCTGAACGGATACGGTCCTGTCTCACCGAATTTGGGGCTGGGGAGGTTCGCAATCCACTCGCCACGAGGGAGCGACCGAATCCGGTTGGAGAACTCGCCAGGGTCCAACCCTTCGTGGGCCATCGCTCGGGCGAGTTCTCGGTCGACGTTAATTTGGCCGACAAGTGAGCTTCCGATGTTGTTCAGAGCGTTCAGGTAGATTTTCCGGCCACCTTCGGCCTCTATCTGCTCAGGGTACTGCATCGACAGCCCGACCGAGAGTCGGAATCCCCGCCCCTTTTCTAACAGATCGTTCATCAAGTCGGAGACAACGACCGAGGAGGCTTCATCGACGAGGAGATTAACGACATAGTCATCGGGATACTCGCTGACCTCGCGTTTCCGCTCTTTGAGTGCATCATCGAGATTCGAGAGAATCAGACCGGTCATGAGACGCGACGCATCATCGCGAAGGTCACCAAGGTCGAACAAGATAATCTTGTTCTCGTCGAGGACATCTCGGAAGTCGAATCGATTCTCTGTGTTGTTGAATACTTGAGCGAGATACGGGCGGTCAGAGATGTAGTTGAGTCTGTGGCCAACACCATCCATTACGGCTGAAAACGAACTCGGGTCTTTCTGGAGTTGCCGTCGGAGCGTTCGGGCCACATTCTCCTCACTCGATTGGGGGAGATCGTCGAAATTCGGGTTCGGCGGGCCTGCCTGTAGGACTTGATCAACGGCGTGCTCTAGCTGGCGATGTGCAAAGTAGTCAGCCGATTCTCGATACAGTCCATTCTCACGACCGTGTTCTTCATCGAATAGCGCCTTGATCAGCGTCCGAATCAACGTCGGAGAGACGACCGCTCTCTCGTAGCGCTCTCTGCCCACGACGAGTTTTAGGATTTCTTCGTAGTGCTCTGCTTTCCGCTGGACCGCATCTTCACGACGTCTTCCATTTTCGAGGGCAGGGCCAAGGTCGAAAAACGAGAACCCAGGGAGCACGTCTGGCATTGGAAAATGAATCACATTCTCTTCGAGGTCAGTTGTTCCGAAGCGCCGAGCGTGTGCTCGCATGTAGTTCTCGGCCATTCCGTCGCCTTTCGGTTCGACGACGATGACTGGTCCTTCGGTATTCTCGTGGAGCGAGAGAATTTCGTTGATGAAAGCCTTCGATTTCCCTGCACCAGTAGTCCCAAATCGGCCGTAGTGAGTTGGCAACAGATTTGGTGGGATGCACGTCGGGACGTCTTCGGGGTCGCCGTTCTCATCTAGCGCATATCCAATCGCCATCCCATCACGGAACTCTTGCATGAGGTCCTGATGAGGGCGTGGGAGTGGATTGCGACTCTGTTGTTCAGCACGAGTCCCCCGAGCGCCCTCCACGCTGAGTTGGTCACTCGACGGAACAAGCAAGAAGTTCGCTAACTCGTCGGCGTTCAGGATGAGGTCTGGGCGTGTCTTCCCACGACCTGTCTCTAACTCTCGGTCCAGAAGATTCCAGAGGTGTTTGCGGGCGTTCTTTTGCTTCGTTTTCTGACGCCACCCCTGTTCGTTGATTCGCTGTCCATCGAGGCCGTAGAACGGCCCGTCCAGTGGGTCGAACACTGGGAGAATTGACCCGATTTTCGAAGCCACATCACCGGTATCAGCGTCAGTTGGTGGAACAGCGACCGTCCGAAGGTTGACTGAATAGGTCTGCTTTGGACGCTTCGCAGTAATTCGGTCAATACGGTCTTGGACGCTGTCTGGTAGGTTGCGTTCTCGACGATGGCGTCTGTCTTCGTGTTCGTAATCGTCGAATTCGAAAATCGGGCCGATGTATCGCTGCCCGAATGTGTCTCGTCCATCTTTGAGATCTTCGACGCGCAGTTCGGCATCTGCTTTCCATTCAGGACGACGCTCGAAGACAACCTGAAATCCGATTGGATGTTCGAAGTCGCTCAAGTGGTCGATAAGTGTCGCTAACGGTGTAATCGTGATTTCGGCACCTGCGTCCTCTCCTGCAGTCGCCTTCGTGAACGGAACGAGCGTCGTCATCCAATCCCGCTTTCTCTCGGCAGTCCCCCGCCACTGGACGCCGACTGGCCGGAGTTGGTCTATCGACGGGCGAGCATAAACTGGGTCTGAGTCCACCTCGTGCTCCTGTTCATCGGACTCTGCCAAGTCATCATCTTCATCATGCTCGTCAAACTCATCCCATAGCTTCCCGGCTTCGAGTGCTTCCTCGAATTCTTCGCGAGTGTACTTCCGCTCAGGGATGAGTTTCTGCGCAGGGTCCAGTTCCGTACGCTCGATGTCGAACGTCGAGGGGTAAATCGACAGAAGCCGCGACTCAAGCGTGTCGAGGTGCTCAGTTGCCCCGTAGTAGAACTCGACTGGCCTATCGATTCCTTCACTTATCGCGAGGAATTCGAAGCGTGGTGGCTCAGAGGAGTTGAGTAGATTCAACTTGCCAAGCAGTCCGGTCTCCGAGGTCGTCGATAGCTTGTGAAGACTGCTGAGAACCTCGACAATACCGTTGGTCCCGAGTTCTTCGGACGTCGGTGTGACGCGAAGATACTCACGCTTCGTCATGGGTCACCCCCTGAGAACCACCGTCAGTTTTAGCGGAAACAGTGGTGTGTTCACTCGAAAGAGAGCTGTCTCGTAGTTTTTCACGGAGTGCCTGCACCTCTGGGTCAGCCGTGTCGCCCCCAGCACCCGGAAGCGACTCAGCAGACGACTCGGTTGGGTCGAAGTCGATGACTTGTTTCTCTTTGGGCATCGCCTCAACACGGATTCCACGCCACTCGCCGTCGACGCCGACGAGTGCCTCAGAATAGCCAGCATCCTCATTCCCGGGAATTGCATCCTGGACGAAGCGCATCTGGGCGTAATTCAGTCCGAACTCCTTAGCCCACGTTTCGTCCATCCCATCAAGATGGTGGAACTGCTTGACTGCACACTGGTCGAGGATCGCTTCGGACTCTGTGTGCTCGAAGAACTCGTCGACCGTCTGTGTGACTAACCGAATTGAGAGATTGTGGTGGCGGTGGTGACGGAACACCGTCTCCAAGAACGCTAGACTCGCGGCGTCCTGCATGATGTACCGTGCTTCGTCGATAACGAACACAACCTCCTTGTCCGTCTCTTTTGCCCGCTCATAGACGAGCGAAATGAGGAGTTGCATCGTCAGCGCCGTGCTGCTGTTGACGCTACCCTCTTGTTGGGCCAAATCAAGGTAGATTACCTTCTCGTCACGGATGTTGAAGTCCGACGCTCTACCGAGATTCGAATATCGACCCTCGTCTTCGAAGGGTCGAAGCTGGTCAAGAAGCCACGTTGCGTCGTCACGAAGTTTACTCGCTTCGGCGTCCGTCCGAACCACGAACTCTTCGGGCGATTCGACCATCTCCTCGAAGACGTCCATCATATCACGGACAGTCGGACTCGAATTCCCGTGTGTGGCAATGTCGTCAGTGATTCCTTGTCGTTCGTACGAACGCTTGAGACCGAGTTCGAGCGTTGTTCGTCGGTCACCGAGTGAGATGCCACGGAGTGCGAAGTAGTTCGTCAGGAAACTCATCGCGTCGTCGAGTTTCTCGTTGAACGGACTCGCATCCTCACCCATCGCCCGCTGAACGTGCTCGGGAGTCTGGCGAATCTCTAAGGGGTTCAGTCCGAGTGTCCCACCAACCGTGATTCGCTTCGCGTTGAGTGCTTCAGCGACACCAGCCCAGTTGTTGAGCGGTTCGAGGATGATTCCGATTCGGTCCTTACTCTGCTCGATAGACCGGATGAAGTTCTGCTTCGACCCAAAAGACTTCCCAGAGCCGGTGTCCCCCACCGTGAACATCGCATAGCCGTTGTCACGAGCGAACGGGTCAATGACGACCGGACTATGCGTGTCTTTGTGGATTCCGAACTCGACGCCGCCCTCTTCGAGAATCGTTGCATTGTGTGGCGATGCAAGGAGTGCTCCAACAGCCCCACCAAGGGCAATTGACTCTCGGCCAAAGACATTGTCACCGATCGGTGCTGCAGATTGTATTGCCAAATCCTGTTTACAGATGGCCGTCTTTGGTGTGAGACTGGCTGGCTCATCGCGGAGTGCACTCTTCACACTCTGGACGGCGTCACGGAGTTCATTCTGTGTGTCAGCGCGAACGGTGACGAAGAGCGCCTGGTCGAAGACACTGGTTCCACTCTCAACAGCGTTGTACGTCGCAGCGGCTTGGTTCGCGCGCTGTTGGAGGTAGCCACTTCGAACACTCTTTTCGAGGTCAGCGTCGACCTGGAGGTCATCAGCGATGTCTTGGAGTTCGTTCAGAGCACGCCGCTGGTTCTTTGGCCGGATGTGGGCTGTGAGATCGAACTCGACGTCTGTCAGTTGGAACAGGTCGCTGAGGTAGCCGTCGTTCGGGTAGTCCGGGTAGTCGGTAATGGAGAGCGTCGTTGTCCACTGCTCGCCGACATGGGCTGCACGGGTTTCCCACTCGACAGCGGCGGGTGCAATCGTCGTCTTGTGCGATTCTGCGATGTCATCGAGGAGTTGCCCCTCGCCGTGGCCCGTCTCCAGTGTCTCCTCGTCAAGCACATCCGAGAAGTCAACTTCAGGCTCTTCCTCAGTGTTGCGGCGTTTCCACGCGAGGATGCCGATCAGACCGACTGTGAGTAACCCAGCGGCATAGAGCATCGCACCCACCGGCGACGTCGGTTGTTGAAGCCATTCGAGGGTCTGGCTGATGAGTTCACTCTCGGTCTGGAGGGTGAAACTACGCATCGAAACCATCCTCCCGGCGAGAACTCCCGATAATCGGTTGGTCTCGAATCACTCGCTTGGGGTTGTCGTAGTCGTGCTCGTGGCCGTTCCAGAAGTCCATCGTCAACACGAACAACTCGACAGTGCTGAGTCGACGAGCGGACCATCCCGATGCCTGCTGGATGAATCCCGACTCGATACTCGCAATCTTGCTATCGAGCGTTTCAAACATACGAGCACGTTGTTCGGCTTCTGAGAGGTCTTCGCGGCGAGTGACGAATGGATTGAACAGGAACCCAATGACGGGGAGATCGGTCAACTTCTCTGCAGGGGTTCGCTCGTCGTCGGAACGGTCATAGACTTCGAGCGGGGACGCTTCGACACCGATAAAGAAGCGAATCTGTTGGGTCCCACGCTCTCGCATCGCCCGTGGACGCCTCTCTCGGTACTCTTCGAGGAGTTCGCGGAAGATTGGGTTTCGAGAGACGTCTTCGTCAGAAAGACGCTGTTCGATGTTTTCGGTGAGTTGCTCGACCGGGAACGACCGTGTCGTCGCGTGGAACTTGAGCTTCGAGTCGAGTTCTTTATTCGCGAACTCGGCACCAGCTTCCTGCAGCCCGGCCCAATCATCGGACATGGCGAAATCCATGTTTCCGGGGTTGATTTCGATGAACGCCTCCATAGCACCGTCCGATCGCTGTATGGCACCTGCACCGGGCCACGCCCGTTCAACGTTGGTGAGGTCCTGTGTTCGCTCATCGGGAGTGAACGGGGTGTAGTTCGCGAGGCCACCATCGTTTCGAGCAGAGTTACCCTCCGATTCGGCTGCGCTGAACGTTCGACGCGGTCGCTTCGCATACCGATACACGTCCTTCGCCCACGTCCACGCATTGAGGTGGCCAGGAGCGACGTACACGATAGCTGCACCCAGTCCAAGTCCTCCAGCGATGAGTGGGAGTGAGAGTGAGTCGATTCCGAGGAGGCCGGCGATGAACAGCCCCACGAGTGGGAAGGCGATGAGGACGCCGACGTCTCCCTCCTCGACATTGAGGAATGGAATGCGGCTCTCCTCACCGAATTGGTCCATGATACGGCGTGCTGCTGCGTCTGAATCTGTCGACATGATGAATTAGGAATTGTAGTTGTGCGGGTCGTTCTCGGTTCGACGATACGAGGTTGTGTTCTGGGTGTCTGAGCCGTCTTCAGTCCGAGCGGCCGCTTTCTGTGCAATTGTATGGCCAGCGGCTGCCTTGGGACCCCAGCGAGCGGCGGTTGTGGCGACTCCAGCGCCTCCGACGTAGGCACCAGTCGCGACGCTTCCAACGACCACTGCGCCTCTGCTGGCCGTTCCAATGGCCTTCGCAGTCAGGGGCGTTGCGTAGGAGAACGTCTTCCACGTCAGGTAGAGTGCAATGACGGGGAGTGAGACGGCGACGAGATATTGAAGAAATGCAGTCGCTGGCGAGAACGTCCCGCTAGCGAATAGCAGGTCGTAGCCTTTGAACACGACTGCTGCCGGGAGTGGGAGGGCGACTAATGGAACGAATCGTTTTGCAAAGCCGGTCGCGATGTCAGAGAGAACGGGGATGTTTCCGTACCCGAGCGCGATGGCAATCGGCATCCCATAGACGTAGACGTACAGCAAGATTTCTCGAATGAAGAAGAGGGCCTCGATTGCCCACATCGAGATTCCACCGATTGCTGCAAGCAGGAGTCCCAGTACAGGGTTTAGACTGATTGTGCTCAGGGACCCGACCATCACCCTCGACAGAGTTGTGAGGGATGGAAAGAGAGCAATCGTAAACCCGTCTACAAGATACAGAGAGATGGCACCAACCCAGTACCACGATATGATGAAAACCGCACCAGTCCAGGCATTCTTCTTCGTTTTTCGGGCCTCATAGGTACTCCCCATATTGAAAATACGAATCACGTGTCGACCCTGGACGCTCATCACGAGAAGCAACAATGCGATGAGCATGATCTCACCACCAACAAGTGCTTCCCGAATCTGAATCCAGGGACTGTTCAACGGGGTGCCGAACACAAACGCACCGTTCGTCTCTGGGGTTGGTGTGCCGAATAGTTCGGCAGAGAGAGTATTGTAACCGGTTTTAACGCCATCAACGAACAAACTCGTGAGCCACTCAATGACGTCTTTGAAGCCCTCTAAAACGACATCTATCAAGTCAACCATGATTAGACCTCGTTGATTGTGACCTTGCAGTCGGTCATGGTGTCCGAGCCAGAATATTCGATATTGAATTCCTTCGATAACTCGTCACCAGAAACTCGGGAACCAACGTGGGCAGAAAACGTGCCAGCGTTCGTGTCCACACTGCAGCCCATAGCATCGTCTCCAATCTTTGCACTAAATGGCAGAGAATTACTGTACACATCTCTGGTCTCGCCAGCCGGGATGACTACCTCATCAACTTCATAGAGACCCTCATTCCGTGGATTCTCAACTGGGTTAGGCACATCACCCGAGAAACGAAGTGAGATTACCGCGTCTGGGCCAGTTCCAGAATTGTGGACTGAAACAAACGCTTCACTGTCTTTGATTCGATTCGTCTCACTCTCACCGTAGATCTCGTCCCACGGCTTGTCGGGATTGTTTCTGAAGAGGCCAACATCCACAATCTCGAGTTCGGGGCGAACCTCAAGACTCGTCTCGTCGACAGTGTCCTCACCCTGTACTGCTAACACACGGTATTCGCCGGGGTCGTACGCAGTCCCAATCTCGAATGAAACCTGTCGAACACCGGCAGCAACCTCGCGTCGTCCGAACAACTCGCCATTCGGTTGAATGAGATTGACCTGCTCTACGTCAGCCTCAGAACCAAGCTCAACAACAAGTGAGGTTCCCTCGAGAGCGACTCGGTTCAGGACTCCCTGGCCGTCAGAATCGTCATTCGCGGTGGTAGTCCCATCACTGGCATCACCACTGCCGTTGAGACAGCCAGCAAGACTAGCGAGTGAAAGACCTGCTGCAGTTTGGAGGACGGTACGTCTATTGAAATGTGATTGATCTCGGTTCATGGATATCGTTCAGAATCATCTCGTGGTCCGAAGAATCGGAGGACGCGCTTTCCGGCGTAGAACATCACTGCGAACGGGATGAATTGCCAACCGACCTCGACGAATAACGCAAACCACCCATCGAGTGTTCCGAGTGGGTGCCATCGGGCAGTGTCCGTATCAGAAACATACGCGGGGTTAGCCACAAGCCACGTACTGGGGTGGTAGCGTGCTGTGTAGAATCCCGGTTGGTCAACCGTCACGACCGCAACGCCAGACTCGTTCGTCCGAACTCGCTGGTCGGCAATCGTGATGTGCCCACCCCCGGGTTCGCCATTGAGTGTTCCCTGGCGTACGTCAGCTGTGAGGTCAATCGGTGTACCCGTCTCGTTGTCCCGAAGCTCAACTCGGATTGTTGCTTGGTCGTTCGTCTGGTCGATTACCTCAGCAGTCAGCCGGCTTTCACGGAGGTCACGCTCTGGACCACCACCAACGTCTGAGACGGAGGGGGTGGCATTGATGCCACGGACGATGCCTGCAACACGAAGTGCATCACGGTCGACTTCGTCTGTCCGAACAGCTAGGCCGTAGGTGGGCGTGTACGACTGATCGACGACTTCGACAGAGACAGTATCTGCAATAGTGGACTGTGGACTCGTGCGCTCTTGGCCCCACGAATCGATTATTGTCGGTCCATTACGAATTGGTTCAGTCCGTGGGCCAATTCGTGACGGATACGCGTGGACATACACCGGAAGGGCATCCGAAGCAACTTCCGTCTCGTTCGACTCAGTTGCTCGAACGAGAGAGTCCCATCGAGGGTCACGAGCGGTGTAAAAGCGCCAGACTCCCCGAACACTCGACTCACCATCCTCGGTGAGCGTGTACCCCTGCCATGGCCGTGACTGGAAGATGGCAACGCCAGTGTCACCATTGGGATACTCGGCGTAGTAGGAGTACGCCCGCAGATTGTAAACTTCTACGTCGACCGAATCAGAGACAGTAATCGTCTCACCCGGGTACGTGACCTCTGTCTGGGTTCGGTTGCCGATTGCTGTCTCGGTCGTCTTCTCAAGTTGGACTTCGATGTCGGCTTCGAGTGTGAGCGCCGTACTCCACGCCTCGTCGAGTTGGTAGTCGAGTTCGGGCGTATGAGTTCCCGAAGACTGGGCGACGACTTCGTCACCTGCTTTCAGCCGAACGTCTGTGATTTCGTCGTCGACGAGTGACCACGAGACATCCGAGTTGTTCGATTGGCCCCCGTTCGGGATGCGAACACGATAATCGACGAATCCACGAACAGTGCCGTCGGGAGCGACGTAAAGCGGCGTGTCGCCTGCTTCGAGATGTCCCCGCGTGGACGGGTGGACAGCGAATAGTGTCGCGTGTGCGTCCTCGATGAAGACGCCATCATCGAGAGAAGCGTGCTCTGGGTGCAGCGACGTCTGTGAATCGCCGGCTTCCAAGTCACCGAAATCATTGCGTGTCCACGTCGCTGCGGTTGCCGGCGGGCGTGTGAACGTGATGTCCGTGCCGTTTGCGAGTTGGTGGATTGCAGTTCGGTTCTCGCCGTAACGTTGGCGGTACTCGGTCTCGTTCATGTAGTCGTCAGAGTCACGAGACCACAGCGTCGCCGATTCGTTCTCGGTCAATCCGTTGTCTTCTGTTCCCGGACGTGGTGGGGTTGCAGTCACAAGCCCCGCGATGCTACTCACTACGAGAAGGCAAGCAACCACAACGGACCACACATCAGTACGCATCAGAGCAATTCGGGGAAGTGTATCTCCGAGTTACCAGGGTGCGAGGTCAACACACTGGGCCATCGGTAGCCCCAACATCGAGCCAACAACCGTGTACAGCGGTCCGAGCACGGCGAGGATGAGCGCGGATTTCAACGCTGCGAGTTTGTGGCGCTTGAGGCTCTTCTTTTGGTCGTGACTCATCGTGAATACCTCGGCAAGGGAGTCGGCCTGCCAGACAATGACGAGTCCAATAATACCGAGAGTGGTGCTTATCTGGAAGAAGCCCTCGATCATCCCGGGGAGTTTGTCTGCACTGCAGATGACACCCTGCTGTGCTGCGGCAGGTTGTGCGAGCAAAACTATGCTCAAGATGGCAGTCGTCGCGATGACGCGGCGAGCCGAACCAAACCGAGTCGGTTCTTGAGTTGAACTTGAAACTGTATTGGGAGCGTTGTTGTCTGATTTGAACATGTACATCGAAATTTTACGAGCCTATCCCAAGGCCCGATTCTCAACAATGTTGAATTCAGGCAACGATTAAATTCTGTTGGTTAAGAAAATTGTAGATAGAATACTAATATCTAGAATTTTTCTAGATTTAAATACAAGAGTTAATTGGCATGCGTCACGGAGATCACAGAGCCAAACCCGGCTCGGATTCCCCCCTTATTCGACCCATGTGAAATTAGCGTACTACTGTGATGTCGACATTCGGTCAGGAGTTTCGAAGGTCACACACCACATTTCATCTGTTCTTCGACGCGAACCCGGAGTGAATAAGAGGCCAAACCTGATCCACCATGTTTGTTCTACTGAATCAGAACAGTACTAGACACCCAGTCAGCAATCACGGGTCGAGTGACCCGTGTTACTCTCCGTTGAACCGTATAGAAGATTCCGTATGTGTTCGGGTGCGCAATCACCAGTCGTCGACATCCACCCCAATCTTGCGCTTCTCACGTACCATTTCCGCCAATCGATGCTCCTTATATTCTTGAATCATCTCGTGGAGGAGCTCGTCGTAGGTTTGCCCAGCTTCCTCATTTCCGTGAGTTCCCGTCATCGCTCTTCGGTGACAGGGATACGCTTTTCGGTGCTCATGTACAAGGCTTACAGTCCTTACAATACATGTCTTCCTCAAAGCCCATGCAAAGTGGTGTGTGCTATCGCTCTTGGCGAGAAACGACGAAAACGAATAGTCGTGTACCCATGATTGACAACAAATAATCAGATTCGTATCCTCAGCTTTCCTGAATCGGTTAACTTGCAGGGGGTGTCAAATACGGGCTTCACTACGGTCGGAAGGGAGGTGACGATCCTATCGTTCGCTACGAAAACCATCACGGTGTACACGAACGACACGAGGGGGGATACCGTCGAAGAAATTCTATTCCCTGAGGTGAAACTTCCTCGGGGTCGACCCCCGATCACTCTCTCTGTTCCGCCTATAGAAACACACCAAAAACCAGTAACGGTTATCTACACCAACAAACCATGACCGAAAACACACTCACCGTCCGCGTCGAATCGAACGACGAGTTCTTCGACCGTGCACTCGAAGCCGGAGCGAAAGTCGACGCTGGTGAACTGACTGATGGCCACACTGGCGTCTCACTTCAAGACGAGACTACACTTGCACGTGTCCTAAGCGAGAATAATCTCGAGCTCATCCGAACTACTGCCCGCAAAGAGCCGCAGAGTCTCCGTGAACTCGCGCGTCTCGTCGATCGTGACATCAAGAGCGTCTCGAACGCTATCAGCGACCTCGCTCAACTCGGACTTGTCGAGTTTAAGCAGGATGGCCAATCAAAGCGGCCGGTTGTCTGGTACAGCAAAATCCACGTTGAGTACGACCTTGGCGTTGGAAGTAGTTGAGGCTGTTTTCAGCGCCAGAGCACACCGAATTTCCATTGTAAGTCATAGAACTTGCTACTATGAGGGATTACTCGATGAACACCAGTTTTCCGTTTCGACATCCACCCTACTAGACTTCTGGACGGGGCGCGTTCTCGTACTTGACCATCTTCTCGGGTTTGTCGGAGATGGTCTCGTAGATCTGCTGGAGCGTCTCCTCAGCGGCGAGCAGATTGTGTTCCTCAAGGAATGTTCGACCGTCCTCGGTCAGGCCGTAGAACTTCCAGGGATAGCCCTGTCGGCGCTGGTCGTCGTCGAGTGCGACTTCTTTGACGATGCCGGCGTCGATCAACTTCTGGATGTGCTTGTAGACGGTGGCATCGCTGACGCTGGGGTTGAGCTCCTCGAGTTCGTACATCGAAGGCAGCTGCTTGGGATGCTGCAGGATGTTATTGACGAGCGCGAACCGCGTCTGCTGGGTGACGAAATGGATGAGTTCACGGGACCTCTCCCCGCCAGCAGTTCCCAGATCGGTACTCATACATCACAGTTCACACTCTGACGCAAAGTAGTTTACCCTTGAGTAAATCACTCTGAGGTAAACCAAAATGGATCTGAATGAGTAAATTACTCCATAAACCGTATTACTCGTCCGAGAGAGGAACCATATATGCCCGATGAGGAGTCGCCCGTCCCTGAAGAGGTCCTCACGAGTGCGAAGGAGCAACTCGATGAGGAAGAGATCTCACTGGCGGACAACGAAGAAATCCTCCACGCACTGAGCGAGTTGACACCTGTCTACGAGAACGACCGTTCGTACTTCGTACTCGGGAACTACGACCGGGAACCAATTCGTCGGCTGAACCTCGTAGTTGACCGTCTCAACCGACGCACTGACGCGTACGCCTTCCGGATGGTCGATATTCGGGGCGAGTGGGATAATAGCATCCAGAAGTTCTGCCTGATTGCCGATATCGTAACGTATCTTGTTGGTGTCGCTGAGAAGGACCCGAGCGACTTCCTTGTCGAACAGGGACTACTCGTTGGTACGACTGAATACTTCTCGAAGAGCCACGTCCTCAAGCGGGAGTATGAAGACGAGGAGCATCCGTTCGGATGGATGCAGGACGGCGTCTTCGAACTGTTCGAACAGGAAGGTCGACTGTACCGATGGTGGACCGAAGAGGACCTTGTTGACGTGACCAAGGAACTCCCGTGACGAGGAACGGAATCACCATTCTCGACCGAATTACTCGGAGCAGGGCGACGCAAACTGTCCGAGAAGCAGTTGCAAAGCGAGATGACTTGCGGCTGTTTGGTTTAGATGACATAGCCAATAACGTGTAACTCACAGCTCTTGGAAGTCTGAGGTGCAAGTATCCGAATGGTTCACCAATTATTCTCGGTGGCACTCGAATCGACCAAACAACTTTGCTGTGGCACCGTGTGGACACTACTGGAGACAGACTGTGTCACATGCGTCTCCACAATCTCCCCATGACGAATGATTCGACGACGCTTGGTCGATGTCCTGATTGCGGTGAAGAGATTGAGGCATACCAGTCGATAATTGAGTTCGAAGATGGCGATGGGTCAACTGGCGTTTTCGCTGAGTGCTATTCCTGCGACGAGGTCGTCCGACCAGAGTGACGAACTGGCGCTACTTGTTCACGAGGAAGTCTAGGCTTGCGTCCGGATGTTGGTCGATTCCTCGCAGCATGTGTAACGTAGCGCGAAACTTGTTGATATACCAGTTTCGAGTAGCGTTACAACCAGAGGAAAACGGGAAGTCGGCATCAGCAGTTTAACCAACAAAATTTTTGATTAGCCCTTGTGTTGGTTAACACGAGGCAGCTGCCGATGTCCTACGAACCACCGACGCCGCCGACGAGCCTCTCCACAGAAGTCGTCGACGCCCTGAATAACTTATCGCCGAACAGTCTTCGAGACGTTGCCCGCTATGCCGAAGAACTGGCCGAGCACAAGGAGCGCGAGGCTCGTCTTGAGGAAGAGCCACCGAAGAGTGAACTCGAAGAACGGTCGAACGACCTTCCAGACGATGTCCCCACGAAGGCGACAATCACCATCAAAGAAATCAACGACAACCGCTACTACTACTGGCAGTGGAGAGAGGGAGACAAAATCAAGTCTAAGTATAAAGGACCAGTCAATTCCGGTGAATAGGAAGGGCAACTTCCATGAGATCAAGGGCCACCACACCCCGTGTGCGAAGTGAATTTTCTCAAAACCCGTGGACCCCGTGTGAGAGATGAATCGAATGACAGGTTGAGAGGGGCGACACCCCATGTGCGAAATGAAATTTTGCATATGAATGTCATACACATCTAGTAAATCAAACTATTCGTCAGGGAAACCCCACACACCGTGTGCGAAATGAATTCGACGCCGTCGTCGCCGTCTTTTCGTGTTATTTTCCTTCAAAGAAATCCGTTATCTGAGCATTGACAACAGATTTGATAAGGTCTCCTTCTTGTTCGACCTCTTCGAGTCGGAAATCGGCCTGAAGTGTCTCGGCAACCACTTCTGGGTCGTCGACGAAAGTGTACTCCTTGTGAACCCCGCTCCCATAACCTCGTCCTCGTTTCGCCGATGTGACGAAGTTGTAGGTTTCAGCTTCACTCATATACCGTAGATAGGAGTCGCGCGACTTTTCGTCAGCGTCCAACAGGTCAGTGAGATACTGATAGACGCGGTACGCAACCGTACTTGGAACGGCGTTCAGGTTGCGCTGGGAATACACAGGGACGATAGCGGTTGCGTAGAGTGAGAGCTTCTTTTGCGTTGACAGCCCCTGCATCTGGGTTAACGTGCGGTCCCTTTCGGCTTCTGTCTGGGCGTCGCGAACGTGGTCTTCACGAATCGTATCTTCACCCGCGCGATCCGCAATCTCACCGGCCTTTCTGAATAGATCGATTGCTTTTCGAGCGTCCCCGTGGTCCTGGGCAGCGAATGCTGCACTGAGCGGAATAATACCGTCCTCGAGGACATCGTCTTGAAATGCGTCACGACGTCTTTCAAGAATCGACTGGAGTTGATTCGCGTCGTAGTCAGGGAAGACGACGTCTTGCGGGTTAAATGAACTCTCGGCTCGCCCGTCCAGGTCCTCCATAAACCGAGGATCGTTCGTGAGTGCAGCGACGGACACGTGCCCCTCAATCCGACCGAGTTGAGAAGCGCGCGACAGCTGGTAGAGCAGTTTCGAATAGGCCGGTTCGTCGTTCGGATCTCGTTGTCGACCAACTAAGAGGTCGACCTCGTCGAGAATGACGATAACCGAGTCGAAATTGTTGCTCAAAATCTCGTAGAACCGATTGAGCTTCTGGTCTGTCGAGATGCCACTCTGTGGGATGTTGACGTCAACACCAGCTTCGTCAGCTGCGTTCTTGGCCAAGCGATACACAGCACGGTCATGAGATTTGATTGTCTGGCAGTTGATTTTGATGACGCCAAAGCGGTCACCTTGTGAGTTCGCGAGTTCGAGTACTTGCTGGCAGACTGCGTTGATGATGAGCGACTTTCCGGTGCCCGATGGACCATAGAGCAGCATATTTGGAGGCCGATTGCCCTGTAGCGCCGGTCGAAGGTAGGTGATTATATCATCTAGCTGGTCATCGCGACCGACGATCCTGTCCTCGTCGATGACAGCATCAGGGTCGAGAAGCCCTTTGTCTCGAAAGACAGAATTCTGAACCCCCTGTTGAAGACGGCCTTTGATAGATTCTGAGAGAGATTGTTGATCGTCACCGTCAGCCATATTTGCGGGATTACGTCGAAGGTATAAATAGATATGGGAGACCGTGTGCGAGATTAAATTCAGTGAATTCAGTCGATAGAGACGATTTCAAATGGGGTGGTTGGAAATGTCGGTTGACCGTGGGCGAAATCAATTCCCCAGAGACACCCCGTGTGCAAGATGAAATCAGGTATGTCGAAGAAGTCGGTCCGACTCAATCAAATTCTATCGAACCCCCCTCCGTGTGCGAGATGAAAATCGAACGTGGGAAATGGTTGGATAATGTTGGCGACTTAACCAACAAATCACACTGAAGCCCTCAAAGACGAGGCAAATGTACCCCCACACCCCGTGTGCGAGATGAATTTAGAGAGGAGGTTGGCAAGTGTGGGCGGAGAAACAACGACAGAATAGATGGTAGAAGCTGTGAGAGGACGTATACACGGAAGAACAGCACTGTGTATAGAACGGATGTATTGCGAGGGAAGCAGTTCTATCACAAAACAAACTGTTTTGTTTTAGCCGACTCTAACCCCATTACGGACTCAGTTGACAAGGTATCTATATAAAAATTTCTCTAGACATAGACGTTCTCTAATTTCGTCTTCTCGACTTCTCTCTCGCACAAAATCGTCTGCTTTGCTCGTCTTCCATCTTCTCTTGCCAATTACCCCTCTCATCTTTTTCTGGATTTCATTTCGCACACGGGGTGTGGGGGTTCCGATTTTAACGTGAGTCTGTAACTCGCGGGCAGTTCTGTGACGTGAAGGGCAACAAGCGACTTGCTCATCCTTCTCTCGCAGTAGGCAATGAATGAAGTGACCGAGAGTGAAAGATGCTCTTCCCTTGCAGATGGTTTCGATGAAGACACACCCCTCATCAAGACTGTAAATCGGATGGATGCCAATATTTGACCACCCCTCGTCCAGAGTGAAACAGAATGGGAATCTGGGGGATTAGAGGTGAACTGTACGATCTGT